>NZ_JBIVLI010000013.1:0-272505 GCF_044751205.1 Streptomyces sp. NPDC088732 | reverse complement strand
CACCCGCCGGGCTCCCGCGCCGGGCCGGGCTCCTGTGGGCGCGTGGGGTTCGGGTTGCTGACCCCGGGGGGGGGGGGGGGCGCCCGGTCGGGCCCCCCCCCCCGGCCGCGTGCCCCGGACGCTCAGGACACGACGTCCTTGCCCCGGAAGCCCCGGTAGGCCAGGGCGAAGAAGACCACCGCGAACGACACCGACACTGAGATGCCCTTGATCATCCCGGCCCATTCCAGCTTGGGCTGCAGGGCGTCGAACCAGGCGTACTGCCAGTGCGTCGGCAGGACGCTGCGCAGCGAGCCCAGGGCCGTGATGGCGTCCAGGATGTTCGACAGGATCGCGACCCCGACCGCCCCGCCGACCGCTCCCAGCGGGGCGTCGGTGACCGTCGACAGCCAGAAGGCGAAGCCGGCGACGGCCAGTTGGCAGCCGAAGACGTACAGTGCCGCGATCGCCAGCCGTCCGGCCGCGGTGCCCGGCGGCAGCGAGCCGGCCGAGGTGAGCTCCATGTCGTGCCAGCCGTAGGCGAGGGTGCCCACCCCCAGGGAGACCGCCGGCAGGGCGAGCACCGCGACCGCGCTGAAGACCAGCGAGACCAGCAGCTTGCTGGTGAGCAGCCGGGCCCGGGGCACGGGCGCCGCCAGCAGGTAGCGCAGCGAGGACCAGCTCGCCTCGGAGGCGATGGTGTCCCCGAAGAAGAGCGCGACGGGGATCGTCACCAGGAAGCCGGACGAGACGAAGAGCACCGCCAGCGCGAAGTTGACGCCGGAGGCCGTGGCCACGTCGATCATCGTCGGCACCGAGTCCCGGCCGCTGGGCGTGCCGCCGATGGCGAACGCGGCCCACACGACGACGGGCAGGCCCAGGACGACGGCCAGCGCGACGAGGGTGCGCCGCCGCAGGAGCTGCCGCACCGCCTCGACCCGGAAGGGCAGGGTGCGGCCCGGCCGGTACCCCGGCGCGACCTCCGCAGGGGCCTCCGTGCTCGTGGCGTCCACGGTCTCCAAGGGGCCGGTCATGCGGACTCTCCGATCAGGGTCAGGAACGCGTCCTCCAGGCGCCGGTGCGGCCCGACCCGCTCCACCGGCACATCCAGCCGCAGCAGTTCGGTCAGCAGCTCGGGCACCGTCATCGTGCCGGGCCGCACCAGCAGCCCGTCCTCCACGGACTCGGCCGCCGCGATCCCCGGCAGCGCCGCCAGCTTTGCGGCGACGGCCTCGCGCGCGTCGTCCGGCATCCCGGGGGCGCCGACGAGCAGCGCCTCCCCGCCGCCGGAGATCTCGCCGACCGGGCCGGCCGCGATCAGCCGTCCCTTGTCCATCACGACGAGGTGCGTGCAGCTCTGCTCGACCTCCGACAGCAGGTGGCTGGAGACGATGACGGTGCGCCCGGCGGCCGCGTAGCGCCGTACGACATCGCGCATCTCGCGGATCTGCGGCGGGTCCAGGCCGTTGGTCGGTTCGTCGAGGATCAGCAGGTCGGGCAGGCCCAGCATGGCCTGCGCGATGGCGAGCCGCTGCCGCATGCCCTGCGAGTACGTCCGCACGGCGCGCTCCAGGGCCTCGCCCAGGCCGGCGATCTCCAGCGCCTCCTCCACGTGGGCGTCGGCGGCCGGGCGGCCGGTGGCCCGCCAGTACAGCTCCAGGTTGGCCCGCCCGGTCAGGTGCGGCAGGAAGCCCGCGCCCTCCACGAACGCGCCGACCCGCGACAGGACGGGCGCGCCGGGCCGGACCGCCTGCCCGAAGACGCGGATGCCGCCCTCGTCGGGCCGGATCAGGCCCATCATCATGCGCATCGTCGTGGTCTTGCCGGCGCCGTTGGGGCCGAGCAGGCCCAGCACCTGGCCGCGCTCCACCCGGAACGACAGCTCGCGCACCGCGTAGCGGTCGGCCGCGCCCTTGTACCGCTTGGACAGCCCGGAGATCTCCAACGGCACGTCCGCGAGCGCGGGTTCGGGGGCCTGCCGCACGGTGCCCGCCCGCCGCCGCCCGGTCAGCAGCAGCGCCGCGGCCAGCGCGGCCGCCGCCAGGGGCAGCACCCACACCCACGCGGGCAGCGCGCCCTGGTCGGTGGTCAGCGCAGGGTCCACGGGCACGGTCAGCGCCGCGCCCGCGGGCAGCGACACGCGGTAGGTGGCGGGCAGGGCGGGGGAGGAGTACCCGAGGTCGGTGCTGGACAGGACGAGCCGCAGCCGGTGCCCCGCGGCGAACTCGTGGTCCACGGCGGGCAGCGTCACCGGCACGGTGCCCTTCCCGTCCGCGCGCAGCGGCGCGACCAGCTGGTGCGGCAGCGACTCCGATCCGCCCGGCGAAACGTCGTACAGCTTCGCGAAGAGCACCGCGCCGTCCGGGGCGTCGGTGCGCACGTCCACCCGGACGTGCGCCGCGCCCGTCAACCGCAGCGGGGAGCGCAGCGGCGCGGAGTCGAACGCGGCGCGCTGGCCGGGGAAGTCCAGCGACAGGGACAGCCCCTGGCCGAGGTCGGAGAGCTGCGACAGCGCGCCGACACCGGGCACCGCCGAGATGGCGGGCGGGTTGCCGCCGGCCGGGTTGGCCACCGGCTGGGCGCCGCCGGTCAGGGCGATCTCGCGGGTTTGCGTACCGCCGAGCCCGGGATAGGCGGGCGCGTCGGCGCCGCGCTTGATCGCCCGGCCATCGGTGGTGTCGACGCCCCCGGCACGGGTGACGCGGAAGGCGGGGCCGGTGTCGGCGCCCTTGTCCTTCTTCAGGTAGCGGTCGAACCAGGCCGTGATCCGGCCCTGCACCCGGTCGGTCTCCTGGTCGCCGCCGTCGTGTCCGCCGGAGAACCAGTCGACGGCGACCGGCGCGCCGCCCGCCTCGACCGCGCGGGCGATGGCGTCGCCCTGGTCGAGCGGGAAGAGCGAGTCGTTCTGGCCCTGGACTACCAGGGTGGGCACCTTGATGCGCGCGGCCACCGACGAGGGGCTGGAGCGCTCCAGCAGCTGCCGGGTCGCGTCGTCCTCGCGCCCCGAGACCGCCGAACGGTCGTACATCGCGCACAGTTGGGCCGTGAAGCCGCAGGACGCCCCGTCCGCGCCCGTGGAGAAGAAGATCCCGGCCCACAGCTTCTTGAACACGCCGCCCGGGAACAGGGCGTCGGACAGGTTCCACCAGGTGATGGCGGGCGCGATCGCGTCGACCCGCCGGTCGTGGCCGGCGGCGAGCAGCGAGATCGCACCGCCGTACGAGGCGCCGGTGACGCCGACCCGCGGGTCGTCGGGACCGTCGCGCAGCACCTCGGGCCGCTTGCCCAGCCAGTCGATCAGCCGCGAGACGTCGGCTACCTCCGCGTCCGGGGAGTTGAGCCCGATCCGGCCGCCCGACCGGCCGAAGCCGCGCGCCGACCAGGTCAGCACCGCGTAGCCGTGCCGGGCCAGGTCCTCGGCCTGCGGCCGGACGTCGGCCTTGCTGCCGCCGAAGCCGTGCGCGAGGAGCACGGCGGGCCGCGGCGCGCTGCTCCCGGAGGTGAAGTACGACGCGTCGATCCGCACCGTACGGCTGCTGCCGGGGGACTCCGGTACGGAGAACACCCGGTCCTGGCGGTGGACGGCCGCCGGACCGTCCGCCGCGGCCAGGGTCACCGCCCCGCCGCCGGCCAGCAGGGCGAGCGCGGCCACCCCGGCGGCGAGACGCCGCCGGGTACGCAGGGGCCTGGGCAGGGCCAATCGCATGCGGTGATCCTCGGGTGGGAAGGGCACGTGCGCCGGCGGAGTTCCGGTGCCTCCCACTATGCATTCCGGTGATCACCCGCGACGTCCGTCTCAGGCACCGGATCGCCGTACTCCACCGGGAGTACGGTGGCGACCGTGCCCTTCGACCGCCTCGCCGCCGCCCCCCTGCCCCGCCTCGGACTCGGACTCGCCGCCGTCGGCCGTCCCGGCTACATCAACCTGCACCGGGACGCCGACCTGCCCGCCGACCGCACCGTCGACGCGATGCGCGACCGGGCCCACCACGTGCTCGACACCGCGTACGCCGCCGGGATGCGCTACTTCGACGCGGCCCGCTCCTACGGCCGCGCGGAGGAGTTCCTCGCCGGGTGGCTGGCCGCCCGGCCCGGGGCCACCGACGTCGTGATCGGCAGCAAGTGGGGCTACACCTACACCGCCGACTGGCGCGCCGACGCGAAGGTGCACGAGGTCAAGGACCACACTGCGGCCACCTACGACCGGCAGATCGGCGAGAGCCGGGCCCTGCTCGGCGACCGGCTCGCCCTCTACCAGATCCACTCCGTCACCCCGGACAGCCCGGCGCTCACCGACCGCGCCCTGCACGCGCGCCTGGCCGCCCTCGCCGCCGAGGGCGTCGCCGTCGGCTTCTCGACCAGCGGCGCGCTGCAGGCGGAGGCCATCCGCGCCGCCATGGGGGTGACGGTCGACGGGCAGCGCCTGTTCACCGCCGTCCAGGCGACGTACAACCTCCTCGAACCCTCCGCGGGGGCCGCCCTCGCCGAGGCCCACGCCGCGGGGATGGCCGTCATCGTCAAGGAGGGCATGGCGAACGGCCGTCTCGCGCAGGCCGCGCCCGGCTCGGTCCTCGCCGAGATCGCCGCCGCGACGGGCGCCGCCCCCGACGCCGTCGCCCTCGCCGCGATCCTGCACCGCCCCTGGGCCGGCGTCGTCCTGTCCGGCGCCGCCACCACCGCCCAGGTGGAGGCCAACGCGGCCGCCGCCGGCCTCCACCTGAGCGCGGAACGCCTCGCCCGGCTCACCGCCCTCGCCGAACCGGCCCCGCTCTACTGGCGGGAGCGATCCGCCCTGCCCTGGACCTGATCCCGCCGGGGGCCGCTCAGCGCACCCCGGCCGTCGCGGCGCCCGCCCGCGCCGCCGAGAGGAAGGACCCGATGCGGCGGCGCAGGCCCGCCGCGTCCAGGCCGTGCGCCCGCGCGTGCTCGCGCGAGGTGCCGTAGCGGCGCAGTTCCTCCCTGGCGGTGCCCAGCGCCAGGACGCGGTGCGGCAGATCCATCAGCGCGTCGTTGGCGAACGGCGCCGAGGTGCCGGTCAGATACGGCTCGACCAGGACGACGTCCGCCCGCTCCGCGGCCCCGGCGGCGGCGCGCAGCCGGGCCGCGTCGAAGGGCCGCACCGTCGAGGCGTACAGCACGGTGACGTCGAGTCCGGCCACCGCCTCCAGCGTCGCGTCCAGCAGCGGACCCACGGCCACCACGACTCCGCAGCGGCCGTCCCGGACGGTGCGGAACCGCCCCGGTGAGACCGGCAGCGGGGCGCGGTTGGACTGCTCGCTGAGCCGGACGTAGACCCGGCGGTCCCCATCGCCGGCCGCGTGCCGGACCAGCGCCTCGGCCTCGTCGGGGTGGCCGGGGACGTGGACGGTCCACCCCGGGAGGGTGTCGAGCAGCGCCACGTCGCCGGGCGACTGGTGGGTACGCCCGCCGGCCGCGATGTCGTAGGAGGCGCCGGAACTGACCAGGACCGCTCCCACCTCCTGGTGCACCAGGTCCAGCTTGACCTGCTCGAACGGCCGCTCCACCAGGAAGCTGCCGAAGGTGTGGACGATGGGCCGCAGCCCGGTCAGGGCCAGCCCGCCCGCCGCCCCGACGAGCAACTGCTCGCGGATGCCGACGTCGATCACGCGGTCGGGATGGGCCCGGGCCGCGTCCGTGAAGCGGTCGCCGGAGATGACGGCCAGCACCACGGCCAGCCGCGGGTCCTCGTCGAGCAGGGCGGTGGCGACGGCGGTGAAGCGCTCGCGCATGGTGTCCATCGTGGGGAGACTCCTCGGTCCGTGGTCTTCGGTGACGTGCGGTCTTCGGTGACGTGGGGACGGCGGTCAGTACTTGGACTCGACGCGTGCCACGACCGCGCGCGGCACACCCGGGTGCGGCGCGGTGAACGCCTCGTACAGCGCCTCGTGGTCGCGGCCGTCCACGGTCTCCGCGAACCAGCCCTCGGCGGCGAAGCGCGAGGCGAGTCCGCCCCTCCAGCCGTACGTGGCGGAGGAGTTGTCGATCGCCACGACGTGCAGGGACTCCAGGCCGATCGCGCCGGCGAAGGCGATCGCCTCGTGGTTGCTGCCCTCGTCCATCTCGGCGTCGCCGACCAGCGCCCACACCTTGGCGCAGGTCAGCCCCTGGGCCCGCAGCCCCAGGGCGCTGCCCACCGCGAGCGCCAGTCCGTGCCCGAGGGATCCGGAGCCGATCTCCACACCGGGCACCAGCGTCCGGTCCGGGTGGTGGCCGAGCCGCGAGTCCCAGGAGCCGAAGGAGGGCAGCCACTCCTCCGGGATGAAGCCCTTGGCCGCGAGCACGGCGTAGTACGCCATCGGGCCGTGGCCCTTGGACAGCAGGAAGCGGTCGCGGTCCTCGTCGTCCGCGGTGTCCCGGCGCACGCGCAGCACGCGGTCGTAGAGCACCCAGAGCACGTCGAGCGTGGAGGTGGCGGCCGGGCCGTGCTTCTCGTCGCCCGTCATCAGCGACATCAGGCGCTGCAGGTCCCGGTAGCCGTACGCGGGGGTGATGCTTGTCGGGGTCATGAATCGAGCGTGCAACTTCAAGCCGACTTGAGGTCAAGCGTAGGCTCGGAGGACATGAGCCCGCATGTACCGCAGTCCCCGGACCCGGTCCGTCCCACCCCCCAGGACCGCATCGCCATCGGCGAGCTCGCCGCCCGCAGCGGCCTGGCCGCCTCGTGCCTGCGCTACTACGAGGAGATCGGCCTCATCCGCTCCGAACGCACCGCCGGCGGCCGACGCCGCTACCCGCGGTCCACGCTGCGCCGTGTCGCCTTCATCCGTGCCGCGCAGCGCGTCGGCCTCTCCCTGGACGAGGCGCGCGGCGCCCTGGACCGGCTGCCCGCGGACCGCGCGCCCAGTGCCACCGAGTGGAACCGCGTCGCCCGGACCTGGACCCGCCGCATCGACGAGCAGATCGCCGAGCTGGAGCGCCTCAAGCGCCGCCTCACCAGCTGCATCGGCTGCGGCTGCCTGTCGCTGCGCAAATGCGGTCTGTACAACCCCGGCGACACCGCGGCCTCCGGCGGCGCGGGCGCCCGCTACCTGCTCGGTGACGCGCCCGCGGGCCAGGAGGCCGGTGCCGCGGTCACAGACCGTCGACCTTGAACGGATCGTGCTCGGCCAGCAGCTTGTCCAGCCGTGCCTGGTCCACCCTGCTGGTGACCTGGCCCTCGTCCTGCCGGTCCCGTACGACCTTGGCCAGGGTGAACGCCGAGGTCACCACATAGAGCAGTCCCACCGCCAGGAAGCCCCGCACCCAGGGGCCCACGGGCAGGTAGGCGATGCCCACCACCATCGCCGTCAGGGCGAGGGCGAACGAGAGCGCGGCCTGCGCGGAGTAGGCCGCCGTCGTCTGCTGTCTTATCGGATTCGCCATGGCAGCAGTGTCGGCCCCGTGTGACGCCCGCCACATGAGTACGGCTACTCATCTCCCCACGGGGGCCGGCACCCGCGCCGGGGGCGCGCGGCGGGCCGGGCGATACCTGCGAGCGAGCACCGGTCGACGTGCGGTATTGTTCTCGTGCGCGGTCAGCCCGGGAAATCCCGGGGGATCCGGCACCGGGACGTGGCGCAGCTTGGTAGCGCACTTGACTGGGGGTCAAGGGGTCGCAGGTTCAAATCCTGTCGTCCCGACGGTGTGGAAGGGCTCGCTGGACTGGACTTTTTCCAGTTCCGCGGGCCCTTTTGCGTGCGCGGGGACCGCGTTCGCCCGGTGCAGCCGGACTCCGCCCCGGCAGCGGGTGGTTGGGGCGCGGGAGCCCCGCGGGGCGTCAGCGCGGGTCCGGGATTTCGTTCGCCCTGCGCCGCCACTCGCTCGGGCTCATCCCGTACGCCGCCCGGAAGGCGCGGCTGAAGTGGGCCGCGGTCCCGAACCCCCAGCGGTGGGCGATCGCCTCGATCGTCACGTACCGGCTCGCCGGGGCGGCGAGCTCCCGCTTGCACTCCTCCAGCCGCTCGGTCTTGATCCACTCGCCGAGCGGGATGCCGGCCCGGGACAGCGTGAGGTAGAGGTGGCGCACCGAGACGTGGTGCGCGGCGGCGATGCGCGCGGCACTCAGGTCGTGCTCGGCCAGATGGAGACGTGCGTACGCCAGAACGCGCTGCGGGAGCGTGAGGTGCAACGGCTCCCTGGCCAGGTCCTCGCGCCCGAGGCCCGTTGTGACCAGGGCCCGGACGAGTTCGACGGAGGGCTGTGCCAGCAGGTCGGCCTCGCCGGCTCCCAGGGCCTCCTGCCCGCGGACCAGCCGGGCGAAGAACGCCGTCACCGCGTCCACGACCGGCAGGTCGGGGCGGAGCAGCACGGCGGTGCTCCGGTCGAGCAGCGTGGAGGGGAGTCCGAGCGTCCGGGTCGGGATGCGTACCGCGGCGGTGCGGATCGAGCCGTGGAAGGAGATGGAGTACGACTTCGCGGTCTCCAGCAGGACGAGCCCGCCCGGTCGCAGTTCCGCCTCCCGGCCCCCTTGGGTGACCCGCGACACCCCTGATTCCTGGATCGCCAGGAACACCTGCGGCTCGACGTCGTCGCTCAGCGGGCCGGGCGAGCGCCGCAGGCCGGTCAGGTTCCAGCTGATGTCGGCCACCTCGACCGAGCGCAGCGCCGTCGTCACGGCGACGGCCCTGAGCTGCGCGGGGTCCGGCGGAAGACCCACCTCGATGCGGCCGTTCAGCGATTGCGACTGTTCACGTATGGCGTCCGCGCGATCACCCGGAGCGAACGACCGCAGGTCGAATCGATGGGGCAAGGGTTCCTCCAGCGGCGGCGTCGAGCGCCGCGAGCACGTTCGGGTTGTACGACGAGTATCCCTCGGCGGGTGTGGCACAGGCGGACAAGGATGCGGCTCCGCGTGGCACTGCCGGACAAGTCGGCACCCGGGACCTTGCATACGGTCGCTCTCGGGGCGGACCGGGCCGGATTCAGGCTTCTGGATTCCGCGGCGCGCCCCGTGAAGTGCTCGCATCAATCGACAGGTGGGAATGCAGTAATGAAGATCGGCGTAATACTCGGCAGCACGCGCCCCGGGCGTCTGGGGGCCTCCATCGCCTCGTGGGTCATGGAGCATGCCGAGAAGAGGACGGACGCGGAGTTCGGACTCGTGGATGTCGACGCGTACCGGCTCCCCCTCCTGGACGAGCCCCTGCCGCCCATATTGCAGCAGGTCACCCACCAGCACACGAAGGACTGGGCTGCCGCGATCGCCGGGTACGACGCCTTCGTCTTCATCGCGGCCGAATACAACCGCTCGGTGCCGGGTGCGCTGAAGAACGCCCTCGACTATCTCTTCCACGAGTGGCACAACAAGGCCGCCGGAATTGTCAGTTACGGCGGCGTGGTGGGCGGCGCCCGGGCCGCCGAGAGCCTCCGTCTGGTACTGGGCGAGCTCAAGGTGGCCACCACGCGTGAGGGCGTTTTCATCAACACCCGGACGGATTTCGAGAACTGGACCGTCTTCAATCCCACGGACCAGCACGTGGCCGCCCTGAACACGGTCTTCGACGAGGTCGTCGCCTGGGGGAGCGCGCTGAAGCCGCTCCGCGACGCCTGAGCGTGGAGTTCGGCCCCGCAGCGCTCCGATAAGGTGATGATCTCCGGTCAACTTGCTGCTGTGGAAGGTCTGTTATGGCGATGTTCGGAAACGCGCACGCGGTCGATGTGACGGCGGCGCAGGAGGAGTTCGCGCGACTGCTGGGGGAGGACGAGCAGCTGCACGCCGCGTTCGAGCTGGTGCGCGACAGCATCCTCTTCACCGACCGCCGGCTGATCTTCGTGGACAAGGAGGGGGTGACCGGCAAGAAGGTGGAGTACCTCTCCGTGCTCTACAGGAGCATCACGCGCTTCTCGGTCGAGACCGCGGGCCCCTTCGACCTGGACGCCGACCTCAAGATCTGGATCTCCGGCAGCCACGAGCCGATCGAGAAGAGCTTCACCCGGGGTGTCAACGTCTACGAGATGCAGGGCATCCTCGCGAAGTTCGCGGCGCGGTAGCCGCTTCTCCCCTTCGGGTTCCGCCGTGGGGTCACCGGTACACGTACGACACGACGATCGGGTAGGTGCCAGCGGATGAACGACATGGTCGGGGAGATCCTCGAGGAAGTCGTCGAGGGCGTGGTGGAAGAGCTCGCCGAGGAGATCGGCGGCGACGCTCTGGAGGATGTCGTGGAGAAACTCATCGACTGACCGGTCTCCGCCGGCCGTCGGTCGGCCCGCCCGGGCCGGTCAACCGGCGACGGCGCAGCGCAAGGCCGTTCCCCTCGTGACGGGGGAGCGGCCTTTCGCGTGCCCGGGGCGTCGGTGTCAGTGGCGGTGTCTAACGTAGGTGCATGCCCGACTCCCAAGACGTCCGCCGTATCGCCCTCTCGCTGCCGGAGACGGCGGAGAAGGAGGCCTGGAGCATGCCCACGTTCCGGGTCGCGGGGAAGATGTTCGTGACGGTCCCGGACGACGAGACCTCGTTCGCCGTGCGCTGCCCGATGCACGAGCGGGAGGAGCTGATCGCGGCGGAGCCGGAGAAGTTCTGGGTCCCGCCGCACGAGGCCGGCTCGCACTGGGTGCGGGTACGGCTGGCCGCGCTGGAGGATCTGGACGAACTGCGGGACATCCTGCTGGACTCCTGGCGGCAGGCCGCGCCGCCCGCGCTCCTGGAGTCGCAGGACCCCGCCGGGTCCTGAACCGGCCACGGCCCCTTGCCCCCGAACCGCCGTCAGCCCGACCGGAGCCCCGCCGCGTGACCACCGCACCCTTGAAGACCGACGTCACCTTCACCGGACCGATCGAGCGGGCCGCCGCCGCGGCGGAACTGGCCGAGGCGCGCGGCGCCGACGGCCTCCTGGTGAACGAGCTCAAGCACGACGCCTTCCTGCAACTGGCCGTCGCCGCCGGCATCACCCGGCGGATCGCACTGGCCACCGGGGTCGCCATCGCCTTCGCCCGCGGCCCGATGACGGTGGCGACGGCCGCATGGGACGTCCAGCGGCTGTCCGGCGGCCGGGCCGTCGTCGGACTCGGCTCGCAGGTCAAACCGCACATCACCCGCCGCTACAGCATGCCGTGGTCGCAACCGGCCGCCCGGATGCGGGAGTTCACCCAGGCGCTGCGCGCCGTCTGGCACAGCTGGCAGACCGGCGGCCGGCTCGCCTTCCGCGGCGACTTCTACACCCACACCCTCATGACCCCGATGTTCGACCCGGGACCGCTGCCGTCCGGGCCGCCGCCGGTGTGGCTGGCCGCCGTCGGCCCGCGCATGACGGCCGTCGCGGGCGAGGTGGCCGACGGGCTGATCTGCCATCCCCTGACCTCCCCGGAGTACCTGCGCCGGGTGAGCCTCCCGGCCGTGCACGCCGCCCGGGAGTCGGCAGGACGGGCCGCGCTGCCCTTCGACGTCGCCGGGACCGTGCTGGTCGCCACCGGCCGCACCGAGGAGGAGTACGCCGCCGCCCTGACCGCCACACGTGAGCGGATCGCGTTCTACGCCTCCACGCCCGCCTACCTCCCCGTCCTCGAACTGCACGGCTGGGACGAGCTCCACCGGGAGTTGCACCGGCTGTCCCTGCGCGGCCGCTGGCAGGAGATGGGACGCCTGGTGGACGACGGCGTCCTGGACGCCTTCGCCCTCCACGGCGAACCGCGGGCAGTGGGCCGGGCGGTGCGCGAGCGCTTCGGCGGCCTGTACACCCGCGTCAGCGTCTCCTTCTCCCACGACGCGGACGACACCCTCGCGCTCGACGTGCTCGACGCCGTCAAGGGGTGAGTCCTGCCCCTGCGGGGGGCGGGTCGGGAACGACGCTGCGGTGCCAGGCCCTTGCCACCGCCGGGGCCTGGCTGCCGCGCCGGCGCGATGTCCCGCTCCGGGACGGCGGTCTTCCCACCGCAGGGTTCCCGGTGGCCCGGGGAAGCGGACCGCGATCCATGCCGCGCCGCCGCGCCCGGCACCGTGACCGAGCGGGGGTGCCCGGCTGGGCTGTTGGTGGCTCCGCTGTGAGCGGACGCTGGGGACTCGGCCCAGCGGCCGTGCCCGAACAGGTAGCCGCCTCCCCGCGGCCGACGCGGAGAACCACCCCAACCGGCGTGCCCGGCACGTACCGCCGGGGGCTTGGGCTGGCAGCTCTGTCCTTACAAGGCCGTTCTCACCGCTCCACCCGTATGCCTGCAGTCGGTCAGGCCATGGGTGGCTTCAGCTGGGCCGTGCGGGCCAGCCATGCCGCGGCAGCGGCACACCGCTCCGCAACGACGTCGTCCGGCTCGCCGTTGAGTAGGGCGAAGGAGACTTGCTCCAGGCCGAAGGTGAGATACCAGGTCCATGCGCGCTGCAGCGTCCGCCCGTCGACAGCGGCCCCGACCTTGTCCCAGCCGTGCCAGGCCAGACAGGCGGCATCGATGGCGGGGTCGAAAGGTTGGGCCAGGTCCCAGTCCAGTACGCCGAGCAGGCGGCCGTCCCCGCTCCAGTGCAGGTTGGCGCCTGCCAGGTCACCGTGGACGAGCGACGCCGCGGTGGCGGGTAGATCCATTGCCGCGTGGACGCGCCGACGTGCCTCGGGCTGCCAGGTGCGGGGTAGCCGGGGTATCACGTCCTGCTCCATGATCTCGGCCCACCGCTCACCTCCAGCGTATTCGTGCGGCACCCCCAGCAGACCGTCCAGGTCGTGGCAGTCCACCTGCCGCAGCGCGTCCAGCAGGCGGGCGAGCTCCCTAGGCTCTCCCCCCTCCCCCCGCTGGCAGGGGCTTCCCTCCAGCCACGACAGTGCGACGGCGGTATGCCCCTCCTCCTGCACCACCTCGGACAGTGGGACCGGTACCGCGAACGGCAAGTCCACCTTCGTGAGACGGCGCAGAAGATCCGTACGCCGCGGCAGCGCAGCGATCGCGGTGGAGTTCTTGGCGATGCGCACGACGGCGACACCGGGAAGCAGCACCACGTGGTGAGAGCCACCACTCGCGAAAGCCGCAGCGCGAAGATCCGCTCCGGGCAGCACGGCAGCGGCAACAGCAAGCAGCTCCTCAGGCACGTGATCAAGCACCACGGCAGCCTATCCAGGCAGCCCTGCCGGCACGTCGAGACGGCTACCGCGCGTGCCACAGCCGTGCCACATTGCGCGGCCGGCCACGGTCAACGACGAGGCACCGCGGTCGCGATGACTGGCTGAGCTGGGGACTCCGCAAAGCCGCACTGACCTGCGTGCCCTCGATCCCCCCGACCACCAGGCTTACCAGGCAGCGTTCCGCGTGGTGGCTGTCGAAGGCGCGCGCTCCCCGTCGCCACGGCTCCTGCGGCCGCAGGAGTGCCGGGGCGTCGACCTGTTCCGGCACCGCCGACCATGGCCTCGGCCCCGTGCCGGCGGTCTTCCCGTTGCCGGGCCGTTGGCGGTCGGGACGGCGGACTGCGAACCGTGCCGCGCCGCAGCAGTCGGCACCGTAACGTCGCCCGGCGTGCCCGGTTCCGGCCGCGGGTTGCGCCGTCGTGAGTGCTCGCCCTGGACGCGGGTCGGCGGCCGTCACGGCCGCCTGCGTGCCGCGTCGCTGCCTCGCAGAGCCTGGCGCGGAGAACCAGCGCGCCCGGCACGGGCCGGCGGTCGCAGGCGTGAGAGCCCGGACGCGGCCGGGTCTGCCCGGCCGGGGCGCTGACCTGCGACGCCCCCATACCTCTCCGCCTCGAATCGTGCAAGCTTACGAACGTTCCATCGCCCGCGCGGACCTGGGAGGGGATCATTGGCGACATGAGATCGCGCCCGTATGTACTGCTGTCGGTCGCCTCCTCGTTGGACGGGTGCCTGGACGACACGAGCACGACCCGCCTCCTGCTCTCCAACGACGAGGACTTCGACCGCATCGACCAGGTCCGGGCCGGGGTGGACGCCATCCTGGTGGGGGCCAACACCATCCGTTCGGACGATCCCCGGCTGCTGGTGTGCCCGGAGCGGCAGGACGAGCGGCTGCGGGCGGGCCGGCCGGCGACGCCGGTCAAGGTCACGCTGACCGAGAGCGGCAAACTGGACCCGGAAGCGCGGTTCTTCACGACCGGCGACTGCGCCAAGCTCGTCTACACCACCACCGGCGTCGCGCCCGCGCTGGGCGAGCGGCTGGACGGGCTGGCCACGGTGGTCGGCGCGGGCGACCCCTTGGACGTCCACGAGGTGCTGGAGGACCTTGCCGGGCGCGGGATCGAGCGCCTGATGGTCGAGGGCGGGGGCGTGGTCCACACGCTCTTCCTGTCGGCCGGGCTCGTCGACGAGCTGCAGCTCGTGTACGCCCCGTTCTTCGTGGGCCAGGCCGACGCGCCGCGCCTGGTCCAGCCGGCCGACTTCCCCCAGGGGCCGGGCCACCGCATGCGCCTCGCGGAGACCCGGCAGATCGGGGACGTCGTGCTGCTGCGCTATCACCCGCGCCAGGACGACTGACCGGCGCCCGATGCCACCGGCGCCACCGGCGCCGGAAGCGCCTCGTGGCCGCCTCCGGGCGCCGCGACCGGCCGGGTCCGCCACAGCCAGGCGATGTCGCGGCCGAAGGACCACACCAGCGCGCCCAGCGCGAGCGCGGCCACCCCGGCGGCGGCCGCCCCCGGGAGGATCCCCGAGCAGGCCGCGACGAGCGCGATCCCCTGGCACGCCGCCACCGTCTTGCGGGCGAAGCTCGGCGGGAGCGGCGCGTTCAGCCAGGGCAGCACCCATGACGCCGCGACGAACGCGTACCGCATGGCGCCGATCGCCAGCACCCACGGCCCCTGCACCATGGCCAGCTGCACGCTGAGCACCATGATGAGGAAGGCGTCGACCTCCATGTCGAAGCGGGCGCCCAGCCGCGAGCAGGTCCCGGTGCGCCGGGCGACCTTGCCGTCGACCGCGTCCAGCACCAGCGCCACCGACGCCACGAGGGTGAAGACCGGGCCGTGGGCCGCGCCCACCACCGCCAGCGCCGTGACCCCGCCGACCAGCACCGCCCGCCCCAGGGTCACCCGGTCGGCCGGACCCAGCGCGGTGACCCCCGAACGGCGGAGCGCGCCCGCAAGCACCGCCCACACGGCGGCACCGTAGGCGGTCCCCGCGATCCAGCCCGCCTCGCGCAGGCCCACCGAGGCCCACAGCGCGACGAGCAGCCCGAACTGGGCCAGCGCGGCGACGGCTTGTTCCCGTCCCGCCGACCCCTTGTCGAGCCGGGTTCCCACGGTCATCACGGTCATCTTTGTTCCCCCGGTTACGGGATTCGCGGGAGCGCCGCGTACGGTACGGCCTCATCTGTCGTGGAGGGATACGGAGAAAACCCATGGAGCGTTCGGCACGGGCCTTCTGGCTTCGCACACCAGGCGAGGGCGAGATCCGCGCAGCGACCCTGCCGGAGCCGGGACCGGACGACGTGGTCGTGCGCACGCTCCACTCCGGGATCAGCCGCGGCACGGAGACCCTGGTCTTCCGCGGCGGTGTGCCGGAGAGCCAGTACACGATCATGCGGGCGCCCTTCCAGGAGGGCGACTTCCCGAGCCCGGTGAAGTACGGCTACCTGAACGTCGGCGTGGTGGAGCACGGGCCGCGGGAGCTGCTGGACCGCACCGTCTTCTGCCTGTACCCGCACCAGACCCGTTATGTCGTCCCGGCCGCGGCGGTCACCCCTGTGCCCGACGACGTGCCCGCCGCGCGGGCCGTCCTCGCCGGCACGGTCGAGACCGCCGTGAACGCCCTGTGGGACGCCGCGCCCCTGGTCGGCGACCGGATCGCGGTCATCGGCGCCGGCATGGTCGGGTGCAGCGTCGCCGCGGTCGCCGCCGGCATTCCCGGGGCGCGGGTCCAGCTCGTCGACGTCGACCCGGCGCGGGCCGCGGTGGCCGCGGCCCTCGGCGTCGGATTCGCCCTGCCCGGCGAGGCCGAGGGGGGCTGCGACCTCGTCGTCCACGCCAGCGCCACCGAGGCCGGGCTCGCCCGCGGCCTGGAACTGCTGGAGCCGGAGGGCACCTTGCTGGAGATGAGCTGGTACGGCGACCGGCGGGTCTCACTGCCGCTCGGCGAGGCCTTCCACTCCCGCCGCCTGGTCGTCCGCAGCAGCCAGGTCGGCACGGTGTCGCCCAACCGCCGCACGCACCGCGGCTACGCCGACCGGATGGCGGTGGCCCTGCGTCTGCTGGCCGATCCCGCCTTCGACACACTGATCACCGGACAGAGCCCGTTCGACCAGCTGCCCGAGGTGATGAACCGTGTCGCCGGCGGTGAACGATCCGTGCTCTGCCACCGTATTGACTACCGACCGGCATAGCTCAGCCCTGGAAGGTTCCACCGTGTTCAGTATCACCGTTCGCGACCACATCATGATCGCCCACAGCTTCCGCGGCGAGGTCTTCGGACCCGCGCAGCGACTGCACGGCGCGACGTTCCTGGTGGACGCGACCTTCCGCCGTCCCGAGCTCGACGACGACAACATCGTCGTCGACATCGGCCTTGCCACCCAGGAGCTCGGCAAGGTGGTCGCCTTCCTCAACTACCGCAACCTGGACGACGAGCCGGAGTTCGCCGGAATCAACACCTCGACGGAGTTCCTGGCCCGGTACATCGCCGACCGGCTCGCCGACCGGGTGGCCGAGGGCGCCCTCGGCGAGGGCGCGCGCGGACTCACCGGCATCGGCGTCTCCCTGCACGAGTCCCACGTCGCCTGGGCGAGCTACGAGCGGACCCTGTGAGCGCCGCGGGCGCCGTCGCACCGGACGTGCGCACCGTCCACGTCGTCCTGCCGGGCGACGTGGACGACACGGCCGTGCCGAGCGGCGGCAACGTCTACGACCGGCGGCTGAACCAGTCACTGGCGGCGGGCGGGCGCACCGTCCACGAGATCGCCGTGACGGGGGACTGGCCGCGGCCCGACGACGCCGCCCGCGAACGCCTGGCCCGGTCGCTCGCGGCCGTGCCCGACGGCGCCTGCGTCCTCCTCGACGGCCTGGTGGCCTGCGGCGTGCCCGACATCGTCGTCCCGCAGTCGGGCCGGCTGCGGCTGGCGGTCCTGGTCCATCTGCCGCTCGCCGACGAGACGGGACTGCCGCCCGAGGTCGCCGCCGAACTCGACTCCCGGGAACGGGAGACCCTGCACGGAGTGGGCGCGGTGGTCGCCACCAGCCCCTGGGCCGGACGGCGGCTCGTGCAGCACCACGAACTGCCCGCGAGCCGCGTGCACGTCGTGCCCCCGGGCACGGACGCGGCGCCCCTCGCGCCGGGCACCGACGGGTCGTCACATCTGCTGTGCGTCGCGTCCGTCACGCCCCGCAAGGGGCAGGACGTGCTCATCGAGGCGCTGGCGGACCTCGCCGACCTGCCGTGGAGCTGCGAACTCGTGGGGCCCCTCGATCGCGACGGCGCCTACACCGAGCTGATGCGCGAGCTCCTCGCGGCCACCGGCCTCACCGGCCGGGTCCGGCTCACCGGCCCGCTCACCGGCCAGGACCTGGCCGGCGCGTATGCCGCCGCCGACCTGCTGGTCCTGCCGTCCCGCGCCGAGACGTTCGGGATGGTCGTGACCGAGGCACTGATGCGCGGCATCCCCGTGCTCGCCTCGGACGTCGGCGGTGTGCCGGACGCGCTCGGGCAGGCCCCCGACGGCAGCCTCCCCGGCATCCTCGTGCCCCCCGGCGACCGGGCGGCGCTGGCCGCTGGACTGCGCCGCTGGTTCGCCGAGGACGCGCTGCGGCGCCGCCTGCGGACGTCGGCACGGGACCGGCGCGACACCCTGCGGGGCTGGGAGGAGACATCGCGGCGCATGGACGCGGTGCTCCGGAAGATGGTGCGGGAGGGGTCATGACGGACAGGTCCGGGACAACGGCGGGCGCGGCCGAGGCGCCCGCCTTCAGCCCGCAGTGGCTGTCGCTGCGCGAGGGCGCCGACGCCGCCGCGCGTTCGGCCGCGCTCATCCCGCCGCTGCTGGACCGGCTGGCCGCCGCGCCGCCCCCGGACGGCACGCTCGTCGTGCGCGACCTCGGCTGCGGCACCGGGTCGCTGGGCCGCTGGCTGGCCGACCGGCTGCCCGGCCCCCAGCACTGGATCCTCCACGACCGCGACCCGAGGCTGCTCGCCCTCGCCCGGGCGAGCCTGGACGGCCGGACCACCGCGGCAGGCGCCGCCGTCACCGCCGCGGTCCACGAGGGCGACCTGACCCGGCTGCGCGCCGCCGACCTCGCCGGCACCTCGCTCGTCACCGCTTCCGCCCTGCTCGACCTGCTCACCGCCGACGAGGTGGACGCCCTCGCCGCCGCCTGCACCGGGGCGGGCTGCCCCGCGCTGCTGACCCTGTCCGTCGTCGGCCGTGTGACGCTCGACCCCGCCGATCCCCTCGACCACGAGATCGCCGAGGCCTTCGACGAGCACCAGCGGCGCGAGAGCGACGGCCGGAGCCTGCTCGGGCCCGACGCCGTCGCGGCCGCCACCGAGGCCTTCGAACGGCACGGCGCCACCGTGCTCAGCGGCCCGAGCCCTTGGCGGCTCGGCCCGGACGAGTCCGCCCTCACCGCGGAATGGCTGCGCGGCTGGGTCGGCGCGGCCGTCGAGCAGCGCCCCGGGCTCAGCGCCCGCGCCGAGGGCTACCTCCGCCGCCGGCTCGACACCTGCGCGGCCGGCGGACTGCGGGCCGAGATCGGCCACACCGACCTGCTCGTACTCCCCGGGGCACCGGGCGGTGACGTGCGATGACGCTCCTGAAGCGCGCATGGCCCTGGCTCCGGCTGCTCCTCGGCGCCGGCATCCTGGCGGCCCTGGTGGCCCGGCTCGGCACGAGCGCGTTCCTCGACGGGTTGCGCATGGTCAACGGCGTGTCCGTACTCGCCGCGCTCGGCATCGGCCTGCTCACCACTGTCTTCAGCGCCTGGCGCTGGTGCCTTGTGGCCCGCCGCCTCGGCCTGCGGCTGCGCATCGGGCGGGCCGTCGCCGACTACTACCGCGCCCTGCTGCTCAACGCGGTGCTCCCGGCGGGCGTGCTCGGGGACGTCCACCGGGCGGTCCAGCACGGGCGCACCGAGGGCGACGTCGGCCGCGGGGTGCGGGCGGTCGTCCTGGAACGTACCGGGGGACAGATCGTCGTCCTCGCGCTCGGTGCGGCCGTGCTGCTCAGCCGGCCCGCGCTGCTGGCCGACATGACACGCGAACTCCTCCCCGGCGGCGGCGCCCTGGCGCTCACCGCGGCGGCCCTCGGCACGGCCGCGGTCGCCGGACTGCTCACGGCGTGGGCGCTGCGGCGCCGCCGCCGTGCCGGCAAGGGCGCCGGCGCCCTCGCGGGCGGTCTCGCCGACCTGCGCCGCGGCCTGCTGGCCCGCTCCACCTGGCCGGGCGTGGTCCTGCTCTCCGCGGCGGGCCTCGTCGGGCATGTCGCCCTCTTCGTCGTCGCCGCCCGCGCCGCCGGGTCGGCCGCCCCGGTCGTCCAGCTCGTCCCGCCGCTCACCCTGGCCCTGCTCGTGATGGGCCTGCCGATCAACATCGGCGGCTGGGGCCCCCGCGAGGCCGTCTCCACACTCGCCTTCGGCGCGGCCGGCCTCGGCGCCGCCCAAGGCCTGTCCACCGCCGTCGTCTACGGCGTCCTCACCCTCGTCGCGAGCCTGCCGGGCGTCGCCGTCCTCCTCCTCTCCCGCCCCGGCACCGCGCCGGCCCGCCCCGCCCTCGCCGCCCGCATCCGCGGCCTGCGCCGCGACCACCGGCCCGTCGCGGTGGCCGTCGCACCGGAGAGCTGATCCGTCGTACGGCGGCGGCAGGCCAGGTGGTTGTGCCGTTCGGGTGGCCGGGAGCAGGCCGGCGGCCGCTCTCGTCGTGGACGCGGGGGCGGCATGGGCCGCCGTGGTCCGCAGTGTCCGCGTGGTCACGAGCCTGCCGGGGTCGGCGTCCTCCAGCCGGTTCCGCCTTCGGCGCCCGTATGCGTGGCATGGGCCGTGAGGGCGGGCCGGTCGGGCCGTGGCGCCGGCGGGCCGATCCGCGGTGCGGCGGCAGGCCGGGCGGTTCTGCCGCGCAGGGTCCTACCGTTCGGTGCGGGCCGCGGCCGCTCGCGCCGTGGATGCGGGGCGGCACGGACCGCGGTTGTGGCGTTGGGCTCCGGCCCGTTCCTCCCGCGGCGCACCCCCTCCCGGGGTCGTTGGGGCGACTGACGGCCGGTGGGGTGTCTGCAGGCGGCGACGGCTGCGCCCTTGGACAGCGCGGCGTCTACGGGTGCCCGAGCACGGTGCCGCTTCAGACCACCCACCGGGGATCAGGCGCTTGACGAGACCTGAGGGGGCGGGGTCGTAGGGGTGGCGTTCTGGACACTGGAGCATATTTGGGTGCGTGACGCGGAGTGCGCAGCGGAAAGCGCCTGAGGCACCTAAATGTGCTGTCCAGAATGGCAGCCCCGGAGGCCCCGAACCCGGCCCCCGCACAACGCGCGTCGGGGCGCCCTGACTTCACAGGGCACACGGGTGGGCGGGCGGGGGAAAAGCCAGGGCCGCGACGGCAGGCCCGTCGTGCGTCGGCGGGAACCGCCGTCACGCGGGAGGCGGCAGCGGCTGTTCCGTCCAGATGGTCTTGCCGCGCAGGGTGTGGCGGGTGCCCCACCGCTCCGTGAGCTGCGCGACCAGGAGCAGGCCGCGGCCGCCCTCGTCGTAGACGCGGGCGCGGCGCAGATGGGGAGCGGTGCTGCTGGCGTCGGAGACCTCGCAGATGAGGCTCGTGTCGTTGATCAGCCGTAGCTGGATGGGGGCGCGGGCGTAGCGGATGGCGTTGGTGACGAGCTCGCTCACCACCAGTTCGGTGACGAACGCCATCTCCTCCAGCCCCCACGCCGCGAGCTGTTCCGTGGTGAGCCTGCGCGCGTGGGCCACCATGGCCGGGTCGGGCGGCAGGTCCCAGGTCGACACGCGGGACGCGTCGAGGCCGTTGGCGTGGGCGAGGAGCAGCGCGACGTCGTCGTCGGCGGGGGTGTCGGGCAGCAGGGTGCGCATCACGTGGTCGCACATGTCGTCCAGGGACCCCGACGGGCCGTCGGCGATCGCCGCTGCCAGCCGTGCCGCGCCCGCGGCGAGGCCCGCCTCGGGCACGCGGTCGCGCCGGCCCGCGCCGATGAGCCCGTCGGTGAACAGGGCGATCATGCTGCCGTCGGGCAGATCGAGTTCGGTGGACTCGAAGGGCAGACCGCCGAGGCCCAGCGGCGGCCCGGCGCGGACCTCGGGCACCTCGACGGCACCGTCCGGACGCATGACCACGGGTGCCGGGTGCCCGGCGCGGGCGACGGTGCAGTGCCGGGTGATCGGGTCGTACACGGCGTAGACGCAGGTGGCGCCGATGTTCCCGGCATCGGCGTGCTGGGCGTGCTCGGCGTGCTCGCCGGGCCCGTCCGGGTGCTCCTCGCGGTTGAGCCGCAGGACGAGGTCGTCCAGGTGGGTGAGGAGTTCGTCGGGCGGCATGTCGACATCGGCGAGGGTGCGTACGGCCGTCCGCAGCCGGCCCATGGTGGCGGACGCCTGGATGCCGTACCCGACCACGTCGCCCACCACCAGCGCCACGCGCGTCCCGGACAGCGGGATCACGTCGAACCAGTCGCCGCCGACACCCACCCGCGCGTCGGCCGGCAGGTAGCGGGAGGCGACGGTGACCGCGGCCTGCCGGGGTGTGCGCTGCGGCAGCATGCTGCGCTGGAGGGTCAGGGCGGTGTTGCGCTCACGGGTGTAGCGCAGCGCGTTGTCGATGGACAGTGCCGCCCGCGCGGTGATCTCCTCCGCCAGGATCAGGTCGTCGGGGTCGAACGGGTCGGGCGTGCGGTGCCGGACGAACTGGGCGATCCCCAGCGTCGTGCCGCGGGCGCGCAAGGGGACCACGATGAGCGAGTGGACGCCGAAGGCGTGCGCGGTACGCGCGTGCAGCGGGTCCGTGCGCAGCCAGTCCTGGACGTCCTGGTCCTCGAACCACAGGTGCGACGCCTTCCCGGTGACCAGCGCCCGCACCATGGGCGACTCCTCGGGATAGCGGTCCGGCTCCCCAGGGCGCACGGAGGTCTCCGGCGCCCCGGCCAGGACGGAACTCTGGGCCGCCCGGCGCAGGACGACCGGGCCCGGCGCCCGCGGGCCGCCGTCGTCGGCCGCCTCGTCGAGGACGGCGTCCAGCAGGTCCACGCTGGCGAAGTCGGCGAACTGCCCGAGCACGACCTCGGTCAGTTCCTCGGCCGTCCGTACGACGTCGAGGGTGGTCCCGATCCGCACGCTGGTCGTGTTGACCAGGCTCAGCCGCTTGCGCGCCTTGTACTGCGACGTCGTGTCGAGCGCCGCCACGGACACGCCGCGCACCTGCCCGTCCGGGTCCTTGAGGGGGTAGAGGTAGACCGACCACGCGTGGGCGCGGCTCTCGCCGGGGGCCTGGGTGAATGTCTCGGCGGTCATCCGCTCGCCGCTCTCCATGACCCGGTCCATCAGTTCCTCGAGCTTCTCCGACCGGCGGCCGGGGGAGAACTCGACCACCCGCAGCCCGATGACCTCCTGCTCCGGGACCCCCATCACCCGGCGGCCCTCGGCGCTGCTGCCGATCAGCCGCTTCTCGTGGTCGTACACCCCGAAGACCGCGGGCATCTGGTCCAGGGCCCACTCCGCGAGTGGTGTCCCGGGCTCCTCCGCCCGCACCGCCCATCCGCCGCCCATCGGCGCCGCCTCGACCTTCGCCCCCACGTCGTGGCCCCGGCGGTGGCGCAGCCGCAGCCATCCGCGCCACTCCTCCTGGTGCCTCAGGCTCCGCAGCGCCGAACCGGGGAGCTGACCGGCGAGCAGCGTCCGTGCCTGCTGCCCCACCACTTCGTCCCGCCGGTACCCCAGCAGCCGCGCGGCACCGGGCGTCCAGCCGGTGACGACGCCGTCGGTGCCCACGGCGGCCATCGCGGCCCCGGCAGCGGACTGCCCGTCGTCCATCGGATCGTGTACCGGCATCGCCGATGTCCTCGCCTGGTCGGTTCCGAGGCCCGGACCCCGCGCCATCCTCCCCAGCATCCCACCCGGGCCAAAACGTCTCAAACAGACGCCGCGGCCGGGGAGCGTCAGGGCGACGCGGGTGTCGCCGCCTCGGCGGCGCCGGGCCGGGCGGGCCGCTCCGCCTCGAACCGTTCCACTCCGAGGGCGTCCTGGTCGGAGACGAACAGGGCGGCGACGGCGGAGATCAGCGCGAGGCCGGAGCACAGGACGAAGCCCGCGTGATAGGCGGTCAGGTTGGCGGTCGGCGTGCCGTCGGCGGTCAGCGCGGTCGTGCCGACCGCCGCGAGCAGGGTGGCGATCACGGCCGTGCCGAAGGCGCCGCCGAGCTGCCGCTGCATGTTGAACACGGTGGCGGCCCGCCCGGTCGAGGGGGCCGGGACGGTCGCGAAGGCGGCGTTCTGCGCGGACATCATCACGTGCCCGATGCAGTAGCCCAGGACGAACAGCACGCCCCGCAGCGTCCACTCCGATGTGGTGGTGGTGAAGCCCGCCATGACGGCCACGCAGACGGCCATGCCCGCCGAGCCGCCCACCATCAGCCAGCGCGGCCCGATCCGCCGGTACAGGCGGGGCGCCACTTGTGCGGCCGCCATCACGCCCAGGGCCTCGGGGAAGGTGGCCATCCCGCTCTGCAGGGCGTCGAAGCCCAGCGCCTCCTGGAGGAACAGCGGGTACAGCCAGACCGTGCCGAGGAACACCGCGCTCAGCGGGAACATCACGATGGTGTTGGCCCGGAACAGCCGGTCCCGGAAGAGCTCCAGGTCCAGCATCGGCTTCGGGATGCGCCGTTCCACCGCCACCATGGCGAGCAGCGCGGCGATGCCGGCCACGAGCGGTACGACGATGCCGGCCGTGCCCCAGCCCCGGTCGGGGCCCTCGGTCAGCGAGTAGAGCGTCAGTGACAGACCGCCGCCCGCCAGCAGGAACCCGGTGAGGTCGAAGCGGCCCGGGGCCTCCACCCGGTAGTCCGGCAGGAACAGCAGGCCGAAGGCGACGGCCGCGGCGCCGATGGGCAGGTTGACCAGGAACACCCAGTGCCAGGACACCGCGTCGGACAGCCAGCCGCCGAGCACCGGGCCCACGGCCGGGGCGACCGCGGTGGGCACCATCAGCGCCCGCTGGGCCTTGATCCGCTTGGCCGGGGGATAGGCCCGGAAGAGCATCGTCTGACCGACCGGGGTGAGCAGACCGCCGCCCGCGCCCTGGAGGATCCGGTACGCGGTCAGCTGGTCCATGGTGGTGGCCGTGGCGCACAGGGCGGAGGCGCCCGTGAAGACGACCAGCGCCGCCAGGAAGGTCCGCCGCGTGCCGTAGCGGTCGCCGAGCCAGCCGGCGACCGGGATGAAGACGGCGAGGCTGACCAGGTAGCCGATGTTGATGGCGCCGAGGCCGGAGGCCGGGACACCGAAGTCGTGGCCGATCGCGGGGACCGCCACATTGACGATCGTCGTGTCCATGATTGCCATGAAGAGCGCGGAGACGAACACGACGGCGACCGCGATCGTCGGCGGAATCCTGCGGGCCACGGGGGATCTCCTCGCTCTCGCCGCCGTCCCCGCGCGGTCGCCCGCGCCCGGACGGCGCCTGCCGGCCGGGCCCCCTCACGGACGGTGGCCGGCCGGTCACGGCCTTCAGCTAAACCCGTGCGGCCGCCGTCCGCACCCCGGGGGCACCCGGATGCGCGTCCTCCCGCCGTGACGTACTGGTACAAAAGAACAGGCGACACGAAGCCCGTCACGAGGAGGCCGTCTTGGAAGCGACGCACGACGGCCCGGGCGGCGGCGCGGCCCGATGGGTGGAACTGGCCGAGGTCGACAACATCCGCGACCTCGGCGGACTGCCCGTCCTCGGCGGCGGCAGGACCCGGCGCGGCGTGGTGTTCCGGGCGAGCACCCTCCAGGACGCCACGGCCGGCGACGTCGAACTGCTGCTGGGGCGGTACCGGCTGCGGACGGTGGTCGACCTGCGCGGCCCCGACGAGGCCGCCCGCGAGGGGCACGGCCTGCTCGCGGGCACCACAGTGCGCCGGGTCAGCCTGCCCGTGCGCCGTGTGCAGGCGCTCGTGACCGACGCCGTGCCGGCGGTGCGCGGCGAAGGCGGGGAAGCCGCCGACGACACGGCGGGCTTCTACGAGGGCCTGCTCGACGGCAGCGGCGCGTCCCTGGTCGACGCCGCGCGGATCGTCGCGGACACCGAGCAGCACGCCGTGGTCTTCCACTGCGCCGTCGGCAAGGACCGCACCGGTGTCCTGGCGGCGCTGCTGCTCGACGCGGTCGGGGTGCCGGCCGACGCCATCGCCGCCGACTACGCCCTGACCGCCCAGCGCGTCGTCCGGATCCGCGAGCGCCTCGCCCGGCTCCCCTCGTACCGCGACCTGCCCGCCGTCGAGCACCACTACATGGCCTCGAAGCCCCAGGTCATGCACCACTTCCTCGACACCCTGCGCACGCGGCACGGCGGCGCCGGCCGGTGGCTGCGCGAACGCGGCCTCACGGGTGCCGAACTCGGCCGCCTCAAGGACGTGCTGGTGGCCGTCCCCGAGAGCTGAGGCCGCCCGCGCGGGCCGCCGTCACCCGAGACCCTTCAGGGCCGCGGCCTCCTTCTCGGGCGGCAGCCCCACCGCCGGACGGTCCGGGCGCTGCGGTGCGACCCCGCCCAGGGAGCGCAGCCACGACCAGGTGTCGGCGACCGTCTCGGCGACCGGGCGGCAGCGCAGCCCGGCGGCGACGGCCCGGGAGACGTCGCCGGCGTGCAGGGTGTCGTACAGCTCGCCCGGCGGCAGCCAGACGGGCAGCTCGGTCCACGGCTCGATGCCGGCGTCGAGCACGGCGGCGGGCTCGGCCCACCGCAGGTCCGCCGCACCGCCCGTCACCTGGGCGCAGAGGCCGAGCAGTTCGCCCGTCGTGGTGTGCCCGGACGGGCTGACGATGTTGTACGCGCCGCCCAGTCCCGCCGCGGCGGCGTCCAGCGTGAAGGCGGCGAGGTCGCGCGCGTCGACGTACTGCAGCGGCAGGTCGCGCGGCCCGGGGGCCAGCACGGGGCCGCCGCGGGCCATGCGGGTGAGCCACCACGGCAGGCGGCCGATGTTCTCGTACGGGCCGAGGATCAGCCCCGCCCGGAGCAGCAGCGCGCGGTCGCCGAAGGCCCCGATGGCGGCCAGTTCGCCGCCCCGCTTGGCTCGTGCGTAGTCGACGTCCGCGCCGTCGTCGGGCGACGCGTCGACCACCGGTCCGTCCTCGTCGAGGCCGGCGGGCGCGGGGTAGGTGTACACCGAGCGGCTGGACACGTAGGCGTAGCTCCCGGCGCGGCCCGCCAGCAGGGCGGCGCTGTCCCGGACCGCCGACGGCGCACCGGACCACGTGTCGACCACCACGTCCCACTCGCCCCGCGCGAGCTCCGCGAGGCCGCCTTCGGCGACCCGGTCCCCGTGCAGCACGGCGGCCCCCGGCGGCGGCGAGTGCCGTCCCCGGTGGAACACCGTGACCTTCTCACCGCGCGTCAGGGCCTCCTCCGCCACCGCGCGCCCCACGAACTCCGTACCGCCCAGGATCAGCACATTCATGCGGCCACTGTGCCGTGCCGGAGGCCGCCGCGGGGCCGGTCACGCTCTGAGCGCAACCGCGGGGCCGGCGGGGCGTGGTGCGTCCGGCGCGGGCGGGTGTACAACGGCTGCTCGATGCCCTGCCCCGAGCCCCCGATGTGGAGCGCGCCCATGTCCCGACCCCCTGCCGACCTGGTGTTCACCGGCGGCCCGGTGCACACCGTCGACGCCGTCCTGGGCCGTGCCTCCGGTGTCGCCGTGACGGACGGCCGGATCACCGCCGTCGGCCACGACGAGGTCCGCGGGTTCATCGGCCCCCGCACCGAGGTGGTGGACCTTGCCGGACGGCTGCTGCTGCCCGGATTCCAGGACGCCCACGTCCATCCGCTCGGCGCGGGCCTCGAACTCGGGCAGTGCCATCTCGCCGATGCCCACGACGCGAGGGAGTACGTGCGCCTGGTCCGCGCCTACGCCGACGCGCACCCCGGGGCGGAGTGGATCACCGGCGGCGGCTGGTCGCTGGAGGCGTTCCCCGGTGGCAACCCCACGGCCGCCCTCCTGGACGCGGTCGTGCCCGACCGCCCGGTCTTCCTGCCCAACCGGGACCACCACGGCGCCTGGGTCAACTCCCGTGCCCTGGAACTCGCCGGGGTCACCCGGGACACCCCGGACCCGGCGGACGGCCGCATCGAGCGGGACGCCGGCGGCCACCCCACCGGCATGCTGCAGGAAGGCGCCCAGCACCTGGTCGGCCGTCTGCTGCCCGCCGTCACCTTGGCCGAGCAGAAGGCCGCCCTGCTGCGTGCCCAGTCGGTGCTGCACGCGCTCGGTGTCACCGCGTGGCAGGACGCCATCGTCGGCACGTACGCCAACATGACCGACCCCGTGCCCGCGTACCACGCCGTCATCGACGACGGGCTGCTCACCGCCCGGGTCGTCGGGGCCCTGTGGTGGGACCGGGACCGGGGCGCGGAGCAGATCCCCGAACTCCTCGCACGGCGGGCCGAGGTGAGCCGCGGGCGGTTCCGTGCCGGCACCGTAAAGGTCATGCAGGACGGCATCGCGGAGAACGGGACCGCCGCCCTGCTGGACCCCTATCTCACCGCTTGCGGCTGCGCTTCGGGCAACAGCGGCATCAGCTTCGTCGACCCGGCCGGCCTCGCCGCGTACGTCGCCGAACTCGACGCCCACGACTTCCAGGTGCACTTCCACGCCCTCGGGGACCGCGCGGTGCGCGAGGCCCTGGACGCGGTGCGGGCCGCGCGCGCCGCCAACGGCTTCCGCGACACCCGGCACCACCTGGCCCATCTCCAGGTCGTCCACCCCGACGACGTCGCCCGCTTCCGGGCGCTCGGCGCCACCGCCAACATCCAGGCCCTGTGGGCCGCCCACGAGCCGCAGATGGACGAGCTCACCCTGCCCTTCCTCGGTCCCGAACGGGGCGCCTGGCAGTACCCGTTCGGCGACCTGCTGCGCGCGGGGGCGACGCTGGCCGCCGGCAGCGACTGGCCGGTCAGCAGCCCCGATCCGCTCCAGGCGCTCCATGTGGCCGTCAACCGCCGCCTGCCCGGGGCCCCCGAGGGCACCCCGGTCTTCCTGCCCGGGCAGCGCCTCGACCTCGCCGCGGCCGTCGCCGCGTACACCGCGGGCTCCGCGCACGTGAACCACCTGGACGACACGGGGACCGTCACCCCGGGCAAGCTCGCCGACCTGGTCGTCCTCGACCGCGACCCGTTCGCCGGACCCCCGGAGGCCGTCGCGGAGACCCGTGTGCTGCAGACCTTCGTCGACGGCCGCCGCGTGTACGCCGCGGCGGACGCCTGAGGCGCGCCGCCGCCGGGCTGCGCCGGGGCGGGAGGGCGCGCCTTGCCCGTCGTGGAGTGTTACGTATAACGTTGGCCCATGTCCCGCATAGCCCTGGTCACCCTCGTTGTGCCCGACCACGACGAGGCCATCGCCTTCTACACCGGCCCGCTCGCCTTCGACCTGGTCGAGGACGAGCCGCGCCCCGGCGGCGGCCGCTGGGTGGTCGTGCGCCCCCGCGGCGCGGACGAGGGCAGCGGGCTGCTGCTCGCGCAGGCGAAGAACGAGGCGGAGCTCGCCCGCGTCGGCGACCAGACCGGGGGACGGGTCGCCTTCTTCCTGCACACCGAGGACTTCGCCGGCGACTACGCGCGGATGCGCGCCGCCGGGGTGACCTTCCTGGAGGAGCCCCGCCACGAGACGTACGGCTCGGTCGTCGTCTTCCAGGACCCCTGGGGGAACCGCTGGGACCTCCTCCAGCCCGCCGCCGCCCCCGCCGCCACCCCCGACCAGGAGTCCACCGCGTGACCACGGCCGCTGCCCCCGACACCGATCTCCTGCGCCGGCTGCCCAAGGCCGTGCTCCACGACCACCTCGACGGCGGCCTGCGCCCGTCGACGCTCGTGGAACTGGCCGCGCGGATCGGGCACACGCTGCCCGCCACCGACCCCGCCGCGCTGGCCGCCTGGTACTACGACGCCGCGAACTCCGGCGACCTCGTCCGCTACATCGCCACCTTCGAGCACACCATCGCCGTGATGGGCACCCGCGAGGGCCTGCTGCGCGTCGCCGAGGAGTACGTGCTCGACCTGGCGGCCGACGGCGTCGTCTACGGTGAGGTCCGCTACGCCCCCGAACTGCTCGTCCACAGCGGGCTGGCGCTCGCCGAGGTCGTGGAGACCGTGCAGGAGGGCCTCGCCGCGGGCATGGCCAAGGCCGCCGCGGCGGGCACCCCGGTCCGGGTGGGCACGCTGCTGTGCGCGATGCGGATGGCCGACCGCAGCCGGGAGGTTGCCGGGCTGGCCGTCGCCTACCGCGACGCGGGCGTCGTCGGCTTCGACATCGCGGGCGCCGAGGACGGCTTCCCGCCCGCCGACCACCTGGCCGCCTTCGCGTACCTGCGCGAGGAGAACGTGCCGTTCACCATCCACGCCGGCGAGGCCCACGGCCTGCCCAGCATCCACCAGGCCGTGCAGGTCTGCGGGGCGCTGCGGATCGGCCACGGCGTCCGCCTCGTCGACGACATCGTGGACGGCAAACTGGGCCGCCTCGCCCACTGGATACGCGACCGGCGCATCGCCCTGGAGGTCTGCCCCACCTCCAACCTGCAGACGGGCGCGGCGACTTCCGTGGCCGATCACCCCATCACCCTCCTGCGCGACCTGGGCTTCCGGGTGACCGTCAACACCGACAACCGCCTGGTGTCCGGTACGACGATGACCCGCGAGACGGAGCGCCTGGTCACCGAGGCCGGCTGGACCGTCGCGGACCTGCGGACAGTGACGGTGGACGCCCTCAAGAGCGCGTTCATCCCCTTCGACGAGCGCAACGCGCTCATTCGCGACGTGGTCCTGCCGGGCTACGAGGCCGCGCTCGCCGGCGGCCTCTGACCGGGGCCGGGGGGCTGTCCCCTTCGCCGGGTTCGTGCGTCCTTGACTTCGTCCGGCGGCCCGCGAAGGATGGCGGTCGCTCGCCTTGTCCGCCCGCCCACCCCGGCCACAGGACGGTCCCCTCGTGCAGCCTGCCCCGCGTACCGTCCTGGCGATGCGCGCGCGCACCCGCGACGCCGTGTTCGGCGCGGGCGCCCTGGAACGGCTGGCGCGCGTCGCGCGCTTCGAACCCGGCCTCCTCGTGGAGGACTTCGCCGCCCCGGGGGCGCGGGAGGCGCTGGCCGCGGCGGAGGTGCTGCTCACCGGATGGGGCTGCCCGCCGCTGGACGAGGCCGCCCTCGACCGGATGCCCCGGCTGCGGCTGGTCGCGCACGCGGCCGGTACCGTCAAGCAGCACGTCACCGACGCCGTGTGGCGACGCGGCGTGCTCGTCTCGACCGCGGCCGCGGCCAACGCGCTGCCGGTCGCGGAGTACACCGTCGCGGCGGTGCTCCTGTCCAACAAGCGGGTGCTGGACACGGCGAGCGCCTTCCGCCGGGCGCGGGGAGACATCGGGGCGTTCGAGGCACTGGCCGGGGCGGGCAACTACCGTCGCACGGTGGGCGTGGTCGGCGCCTCCCGGGTCGGCCGGCGGGTCCTGGAACTGCTGCGCCCGTACGACCTGCGGCTGCTGGTCCACGACCCGTACCTGGATCCGGCCGCGGCGGCGGGGCTGGGCGCGGAATGGGCCGGCCTCGACCACCTGTGCCGGACCTGCGACGTGGTGAGCATCCACGCCCCCGAACTCCCCGCGACACGGCACCTGTTCGACGCCGCCCGGCTCGCGCTGCTGCGGGACGGCGCGACCCTGGTGAACACCGCGCGCGGTTCGCTGGTCGACACCGCGGCGCTGACCGCCGAGCTGGTCGCCGGGCGCCTGCACGCCGTCCTCGACGTCACCGACCCCGAGCCGCTGCCGGCCGATTCCCCGCTGTGGGACCTGCCCAATGTGCTGCTCACCCCGCACGTCGCGGGCTCGCTCGGCACCGAGCTGACCCGGCTGGCCGACACGGCGACCGGCGAGATCGAGCGCTGGGCCCGCGGCTTGCCCCTGGCGCACCCCGTACGGGCCGAGGACCTCGACCGCTCGGCCTGACCCGCCGGGCTTCGCGGGTCAGGAGCGGCCGGTGCCGCGGTACAGGTCGAGTTCGCCGTCGAGTTCGACCGCCAGCACGGTGGCGTGGGGGTCGACGTCCGCCGCGGGCGGGGCGTCGATCCAGGTGACGCCGGGCACCTCGTGCAGCCCGCCGGTGACGTCGTGGCCGAGCTCGGTGCCGGTGCCGACCACCGAGACGCGGCGGACGCGGTTGCGCAGGCCCCGCACCGACACGGCTTCCCGCGGGGCGTCGAAGCAGACCAGGTAGAGGGTGCGGCGGTCCGCGGACAGGGTGCTGGGGCCGTAGTGGTGGCCGGGGGGCAGTCCGGCGACCGTGCCGTGGACGGCGTCGGAGTGCGCGTGGATCCAGGCCCCGAGGCCCTCCAGGCGCTCGGTCTGCTCCGGCGTGACGGTGCCGTCCTCGCGGGGGCCGACGTCCAGCAGCAGGTTGCCGCCCGCGCCGATGGTCTCCGTGAAGTAGCGGACCAGCCGGGACACCGACTTGTGGTGGTGGTCGCCGGGCTGGAACCCCCAGGAGTCGTTCACCGTCAGGCACAGCTCCCACGGCCCGGACGGCGGCTCGACCGGGATGCCCTGCTCGGGGGTGGCGTAGTCGCCGTGGCTCAGCATCCGGGCGTTGAGCACGGTGTCCGGGTTCCCTGCCAGGATCGTGGCGGCGAGCGCGTCCATGCCCCACTGCTCCTCGCTGCGCTCCCACTCGCCGTCGAACCACAGCAGGTCGGGGCGGAACCGGGTGACGAGTTCCGCCACTTGGGCGTCCCGGTAGGCGAGGTAGCGCCGCCATGCCGCCGGGTCCTGCCGGCCGTCCGCGGGGACGACCCAGCGGCTGGTGGACACGTCCGGCATCGGGGGTTGCGGATGCACCACGCTGGCGTAGTCGGGGTGGTTCCAGTCGGAGTGCGAGTAGTACAGCCCGACCTTCAGTCCTTCCTCGCGCAGTGCCTGCGCGTACGGGCCGATCAGGTCGCGCCCGGCCGGGGTGCGGCGGGCCACCGACAGGTCGCCCTGGTCCGTGTCCCACAGCGCCACGCCGTCGTGGTGGCGGGCGGTGAGGACGGCGTACCGGGCGCCCGCGCGGGCGAACAGCCGGGCCCAGGACCGGGGGTCGTAGCGGGCGGCGGTGAAGCCGTCGAGCTGGCGCATGTACTGCTCGTGGCTGACCTGCCCGGTGTAGAACGACCACGACTCGGGGACGCCGTCGACCGCGTAGATCCCGTAGTGGACGAAGATGCCGAGCTTGGCGTCGGCGAACCAGGGCTGCATGGGCATGGGGCGGGTCCTTGCCGGTCGGGGACGCACGGGCGGGCCGTGGCGGCGCAGACGTCGGAGGGATCCGGCCTGCCGGGCCGACTCTAAAGTGGTATGGACCACCTGGCAAGCAAGTCCTCCGACGTCTGCGCCGCCCCGGGCCCTCGGCCGTGTCCGCGCGACGTCACTTCACCGAACCGGCCATGACCCCCTCCACGAAGTGCCGTTGGAAGGCGAAGAAGACCGCCAGCGGCACGATCAGCGACAGGAAGGCGCCCGGCGCCAGCACGTCGATGTTGGAGCCGAACTGCCGCATCTGCGACTGGAGGGCGACGGTGAGCGGCTGCGAACCGCTGTCCGCGAAGATCAGCGCGACGAGCATGTCGTTCCAGACCCACAGGAACTGGAAGATGGCCAGGCTCGCGATCGCCGGACGCCCCACCGGCAGCACGAGTCTGCGGAAGATCGTCCAGTCGGTGCCGCCGTCCATCCGCGCCGCCTCCAGCATCTCGCGCGGGATCTCGGCGAAGTAGTTGCGCAGCAGGAAGATCGCGAACGGCAGTCCGTACGCGACGTGGAAGAGGACCACGCCGGCGGTCGTCCCGAACAGGCCGACCGCCCCGAAGAGCCGGGCGACCGGCAGCAGGCCGATCTGCACCGGCACCACCAGCATGCCGACGACCACCAGGAACACCCAGTCCCGCCCCGGGAACTCCAGCCAGGCGAAGGCGTATCCGGCGAGCGCGGCGAGCACCACGACCGCCGCGGTCGCCGGCACGGAGATCAGCACGGTGTTCCAGAACGCCTGGGTGATGCTGCTGTCGCCGAGGATGGCCGTGTAGTTGCCGAACCCCAGCGACCCCGGGTGCAGCAGCCCGGTCCACCAGCCGGACGCGGAGGTGTCGTCGGAGTTGCGCAGCGAGGAGATGAACAGCCCGGCGGTCGGGGTGAGCCAGATCAGCGCGACGACGGTCAGCAGTGCCTGGACCAGCCCGCCGCGCAGCCAGGACGCGATCCGGCGGGCGGCCGACGGCCGGCCGGGGCCGCCGCCGGACCGGGCGGCGGAGGTGCGGGGCGGGGCGGGCCGCGGCGCGGCGCTCTGCACGGTCATCGCGAACTCCTGCGGAAGCGTCGGATGTTGAGGGCCATCGCGGGGAGCACGAGCAGCAGCAGGACGACGCCGATCGCGCTGCCCAGACCCTGGTTGTTGCCGCCGCCGAAGGAGACCAGCCACATCTGGAGGGCGAGCACGTTGGCGTCCTCCTGCACCGGGCCCGGGGCGATGATGTAGACGAGGTCGAAGACCTTCATCACGTTGATCACGAGTGTCACGAAGACCACGCCCAGTACGGGGGCGAGCAGCGGGACCGTGATGCGGCGGAAGATCTGCCACTCGTTCGCGCCGTCCATCCGCGCCGCCTCCAGGGTCTCGCGGGGCAGCGAGGACAGCCCGGCGCCGATCAGCACCATCGAGAAGCCGGTCCAGATCCACAGGTAGGCGCCGATGATCGCCGGAGTGATCAGCGTCGGGCCGAGCCAGGAGACGCCGTCGTACGGCGGCGCGAAGTTGCGCGCCGGGAGGCGGACCTCGCCGCCGCCGGCCGCGTCGGTGAAGCGGAACGAGCCGTCGTCGGCGGTCGTGGTCGTGGCGACGACCCCGCCGTCCTTCATCAGCTCGACCGCCATGTGCGGCAGGCCCTTCTCCTGCGGGTCGACCTTGCCCGGCGTGCCGCCGCCGCCCGGCACGAAGTCCAGGTAGACCACGCCGGTCACCTCTCCGTCGCGCGCGGGCGCGGGGGCGGCCGGACGGGCCCCGCCGGGCAGCGACTGCGGCGGCAGGCCGACCAGGGGGAGCGTGACGGTCGTGCCGGCCTCCGCCGGACGCACGGTCCGGAATCCGCCGTCGGAGGCCGTGAGCACGTCGTTGCCGCGCGGCCGGGCACCGGGGTACGCCGAGGCGTCGGTGAAGGAGTCGTGGATCGCCACCGCCGCGGCGTTGAGGACGCCGCGCTGCGGGTCCTGGTCGTACACCAGGCGGAAGGTGATGCCGGCGGCGAGGAAGGAGACCGCCATCGGCATGAAGATCAGCAGCTTGAACGCGGTGGCCCACCGGATCCGCTCGGTGAGCACGGCCAGCACCAGGCCCACGCCGGTGAGCAGCGCCGGGGCGACCACGACCCAGATCGCGGTGTTGCGGATCGCCTTGAGGGTGGCCGGATCGGTGAACATCTCCTGGTAGTTGGAGAGTCCCACGAAGCGGTCGCCGCTCGCGTCGAAGAGGCTGCGGCCGACCGAGAACAGGATGGGGTAGCCGACGAGGGCGCCGAGCAGCGCCAGTGCCGGCAGCGCGAAGACGACGGCCACGGCCTTGGCCCGGCGCGAGCGGCGCCGTACGGCCGGCGGGGTGGTGCCGCCCGCCGGGGCGGACGGCACCTTGCGGGTGAGCGCGGTGGACATGACGGGACCTCAGCCCTGGTAGGCCTTGGCGGCCGCGGCCTCGAGCTTCGCCGCGGTGGCCTTGGGGTCCTTCGGGTCGGCCAGGAAGTCCTGGAGGATCTTCCACTCGCCCTTGCCGGGCGTGCCGCCGAAGGCGGGAGGGGTCTGGTCGGACATGTCGAAGCGCACCGTGTCCCCGGCGCCGACGAGGGACTTGGCCGTCTCGCGCGTGGTGTCGTCGGCGTAGGCGGCCGGGTCGAGCTTCTGGTTGGGCGACAGGTAGCCGCCCGCCTTGGCCCAGATCGCCGCGGCCTCGGGGGTCGCCAGGTACTCCAGCAGCTTCATCCCGGCCTTGGTGTTCTTGCCGGACTTCAGCGCCACCGCGGCGTCGCCGCCGCCGACCACCGGCGCGGGACCGCCGTCGACGGAGGGGAACGGGAAGAACTTGGCGTCCTCGCCGACCGTGCGGCCGAGGTCCCCGGAGACGACGCCGCCGACGAAGTCGCCCTCGTAGACCATGCCGGCCTTCTGGGTCTTGCCGAAGACCTGGGCGACGGAGTCGGGGAAGCTGGTGGCCAGGGCGCCCTTGCGGCCGCCCGCGATGAGGTCGTCCTTGCCGAACACCTTCGCCAGGGTGCCGAGCGCCTTGACCACGGTCGGGTCGGTCCACGGGATCTGGTGCTGCGTCAGCTTGTCGTAGTTCTCCGGGCCCGCCTGCGAGAGGTAGACGTTCTCGAACCAGTCGGTGAGCGTCCAGCCGTCCGAGCCGCCCACGGCGAAGGCCGGCAGACCCGAGTCGGAGATCGCGCCGGCGGCGTCCAGCAGCTCCTGGAAGGTCTTCGGCGGCTGCACGCCGGCGGTGTCCAGCGCCTGCGGGCTGTACCAGACGGTCGACTTGTCGGAGGCCTTGAAGTACAGGCCGTAGTAGGTGCCGTCGACGGTGCCGAACGTCTGCCAGACCTTGGCGAAGTTCTGCTCCGCGGCGCTCTTCACGGCCGGGGACAGCGGCAGCAGCCAGCCCTTGCCCGCGAACTGCTGGACCACACCGGGCTGCGGGGCCATGGCGACGTCGGGCGAGTCGCCGCCCTCGATCTTGCTGCCCAGCACCGTGGCGAAGTTGTCGCCGGTGGACACGTAGGCGACCTTCGCCCCGGTCTTCGCGGTGAAGCCGTCCAGGACCTTCTGGAAGTTCTTCTGCTCCGTGCCGGTCCACACGGCGGCGACCGTCACCGTCTGGCCCTTGAGCTCCTGACCGCCCGAACCCTTGCCGGCGCCGGAGTCGGAGGCGGCCTTCGTGTCGCCGCCGCAGGCGGTGGTCGTGAGGGCCAGACCGCACAGTGCGGTGGCCACGACGAGCGTGCGCTTCATCGGGACGGTGTCCTCTCCTCGGTGGAACGGCGCATGAACGGACACGGCACGCCGCGTCAACTGGCCGGTTATGCATGCATGTTAGGTATCTGTTTCCAGGAGATGTCAATGGAGCTGCCAAAAACAGCGTGCAGTGCGGGGTTTTGTCAGGAAAGGTGCAAGACGTACGGCGGGAGGGACGTCAACTCGCTACTTAACAAGTAACTATGGCGAGGAGGTTCAGCCGCCCCGTACGATCTCCCGCAGCTCGCGGTCCAGCCGCGCCACCGCCTGCCCCGGCGTCGTGTGCTGCGCCAGCGCGTCCCGGCTGACCGCCGCGACCGCCAGGCTCACCTGCTCGTAACGCGCGCTCTTCGGACGCGGCTTGGCCGCCCGCACGCTCTGCTCCAGCACCGGCAGGTACGGATAGCGTCGCACCAGCACCGGGTCCCGGTACAGGTCCGCCCACACCGGCGGCAGCGAACCCTCGGTGAGCACCTGGCGCTGCACGGACTCACCCGTCATGTACGCCATCAGATCGGCCGCCGTGCGCGGATGCCGCGCGTGGGTGCTGACCGCGAGGTTGGACCCGCCGAGCACACTGGAGCCCGGACCGCCGGGGCCCGGCAGCGGCACCGCGCCGAACCGGCCGGCCACCTTCGAGTCAGGGTCCGACGCCAGGTCGTACACGTACGGCCAGTTGCGCAGGAAGAGCAACTCGCCGTCCTGGAAGGCGCGCCGGGACTCCTCCTCCTTGAACCGCAGGGCAGCACGCGGGATCCAGCCCTCGCGCACCCCGCGCACGAGGAAGTCCAGCCCCTCCCGCGCCGCCGCCGAGTCGACGGTGACACGGGTGCCCTCGCCGCCGAGGATGCCGCCGCCCGCCGACTGCACGGCCTCGGTGACATTGACCGTCAGCCCCTCGTACGGCAGGAACTGCCCGGCGTAGCCGCCGATCCGGTACTTCGGCGCGAGCGTCTCCGCCTCGTCCTCCAACTGCGCCCAGGTGCGCGGCGGGGCCAGGTGCTCCCGGTCGAGGATGTCCTTGCGGTAGTACAGCAGCCCGGCGTTGGTCACGTACGGCACCGCGTAGAGCCGCCCGTGGAACGTCGCGGTGTCCACCACCGACGGCAGCAGCCGGTCCAGCGGCAGCCCGCGCGGGTCGACCGGCGCGATCCAGCCCGCGCCCGCGAACTCCGATGTCCACGCCACGTCGATGTTGAGCACGTCGAAGCGGTCGCTGCCGGACCGCAGGCTGTCCGCCATCTGCGCGTGCACCTCGTCGGCGGCCTCCGGCAGCTCCACCAGGGTGGCCCGCTCCAGCGGGTGGGCGCGGTTCCAGCCGTCCAGGACGTGCTGGAGGTACCCGGTCAGATCCCGGCCGGTGGCCAGCGTCACCGGCCCGCGGCCGCCCTCGCCGGGCGGCCCGTCGGCGGCACGCGCGCCCGCGCCCCCGTACCCGGTCGCCAGCAGCGTGGCGACGAGCAGCGTTCTTCCCGCGGCCCGCGCCCAGCGCATCCGATCCTCCAGGTCCCGCCCCGGTGCGACGTCGTCGTCGTCCGAAGGGCCATGTATACCTGTTGGACATGCGCGATACTAGCCATTGCGGCAATATGGCCTGCTCGACGACGGGCCGGGGCAACTGCGGCCCCTAACAGGCAGGTAGCCGGGGAGGAGGCGGGACGAGCGTGCGCCTTCCCCTCATGGCACTGCTCGCCAAGGGGCCCGCCCACGGCTACGAGCTCAAGACCGAGCTCGAGAAGGTCTTCGGCGCCGCCTATCCCCAGCCGAACATCGGCCAGATCTACGTGACACTGGCCCGCCTGGAGAAGTCGGGACTGATCCGGGGCGAGGACGTCACGCAGTCCGGCCGGCCCAACAAGCGGATCTACGAACTCACCGACGCCGGGCGGGAGGCGGTCTCCGCCTGGTTCGAGGAGCCGTCCAGCGAGCCCCGGGTGCGCGACGAGTTCTTCATGAAGCTCGCCCTCGCCCCCGCCACGGGAATGGCCGACCAGGTCTCCCTGATCAACAAGCAGCGCCGCCACTACCTCAACCTGATGCGGGCCATGTCGCGGCTCGCCTCGGCGGAGGACCGGGACAACCGCATCGCGCAACTGCTCATCGAGGGCGCGACCCTGCATCTGCAGGCCGACCTCGACTGGCTGGAGCGCTGCCAGGAGGAGCTGGAATGAGACGGGCCGAACCGCCCCTCCCGCAGGCGTCCCACATGCTCCGGGTCGAGGGACTGGTCAAGACGCACCGCGTGGACGGCAACGAGGTCAGGGCGGTGCGCGGGGTCGACCTGGAGGTCCGGCCCGGCGAGTTCGTCGCCGTCACCGGGCCGTCGGGCGCGGGCAAGTCGACCCTGCTGCATCTGCTCGGCGGGCTGGAGCGGCCCGACCGCGGGCGGATATGGCTGGACGGGCAGCGGGTCGACCAGCTCAGCGAGGCGCGCTGGGCGGTGCTGCGGCGGCGCGGCGTCGGCATCGTCTTCCAGTTCTTCAACCTCGTCTCCACCCTCACCGTGGCCGACAACATCGAACTGCCCGCCCTGCTGGCCGGCCGCTCGCCGCGCCAGGTACGCGCCGCCCGGCAGGAGCTGCTGGCCGAACTCGGCCTGGAGGGCAAGGAGGACAGCACCCCCGCCGACCTCTCCGGCGGCGAGCAGCAGCGCGTCGCCCTCGCCCGTGCCCTGGTCAACCGCCCGGCGCTGCTGCTGGCCGACGAGCCCACCGGCAGCCTGGACAGCAGGGGCAGCCGGGAGGTGCTGCGGCTGCTCGCCCGCTGCCACGAACGCGGCCAGACCATCCTGCTGGTCACCCACGACGCCAAGGTGGCCAGCGCCGCGGACCGGGTGATCAGCCTCTTCGACGGCCGGATCGTCGACGACGTCGTCCTCGACGCCCCGTCGGCCGCCGCCCGTCCCTCCCGCGCCGCCGCCGACGTCGTGAAGCTGCAGGGCTGACCGCCGTGCGCGCCACCGTCCGCTGGGCCCTCGCCGATCTGCGCACGCACCGCGGGCAGGCCCTGTCCATCGTCCTGGCCACCACGGGGATCACCGTGGCGCTGCTGCTGTCGGTCGCGCTGCTGGTCTACGCGGCCAACCCCTGGCAGCGGATGTTCGCCGCCACGCAGGGCGCGCACGTGTGGCTGCGCACCGACGGCACGGCCACCGGCACCGCCTCGCTGTCCCGGCTGGACGGCGTGACCGGCGTCTCCGGCCCCTACCGCACGCTCACCGTCACCGCCCAGCACGGCCGGGAGAAGGCCGCCCTGGACCTGCGTGCCGCCGGCCCGACCCCGCCGGAGGTGGGCCGGCCGCTGCTGGACCGCGGCCGCTGGCTCGACGGCGGCGCCGGCGACGGGGTGGTGCTGGAACGGTCGGTGGCCACCGCGCTGTGGGCCGAGCCCGGGGACGAGATCACCGTCACCGGCGGCGGACGGCGCGGCACCGTGCGGGTGGTGGGCGTCGCGGAGACCGCCGAGCCGCACTACACGCCGGGTGACGGGCCGGGCACCGGCTGGGCCTCCTCCGCGCTGGTCGGCGCGCTCGGCCCGGGCGCCGGACGCCCCGGGGAGACGGTCGGGCTGCGGCTCGCCGACCCCGCCGACACGGCCTTCGTCGTGCAACGGGCTGTCACCGCCGTGGGCTCGGACCATGTGCTGACGGTCTCCACCTGGCGCGAGGCGCGCGCCGACGCCGAGGGCGACAACCACCTTCTCGGGCTGCTGCTCGGGCTGTTCGGCCTCGCCGCGCTGCTGGCCGCGGCGATCGCGGTGACCGGCGGCATCGGCACCCGTGTGCTGGCCTACGTGCGCGACATCGCGGTGCTCAAGGCCGTCGGCTTCACCCCGGCGCAGGTCGTGCGGATGTTCCTGGTCCAGCATGCCGTGCTCGCCACCGCCGGGGTGCTGCTCGGCGCGGTGGCGGCGGAGACCCTGGCACCGGGCATCCCCGGCCCGATGGGCGAGGCCGTGGCACTGTGGCGGGGGCTGCCGCAGCACACCTGGGCGCTGCCCGGCACGGCCGCGGCGACCGTGCTGGTCATCGCCCTGGCCACCGTGCTCGCCGCGTGGCGGGCCGGCCAGGTGCCGCCGATTCCCGCCGCGCGCGGGGCCGTTCCCGGGCGGCGGCGGATGTCGGGTGCGGCCAGGGCCGCGCTGCGGCTGCGCACCCCGCCCGCCCTCGTCCTGGGCTGCCGCGGGGTGCTGCACCGTCCGCTGCGCTCCGCGGTCGCGGTCGCCCGGCTCGCGCTGCCGGTACTGATGATCACCGTCGCGCTGGGGACCTGGGCCACCCTGGACCGGTTCGAGCGCCACCCCGAACAGGTCGGCCAGGCCGGGGCGTTGACCGCCCGGCCGAACGGGCTGACCGACGCGGCCGCGCGCCGGCTGCTGGCCGCGGACCCGGCGGTCGGCGCCGTCCACCCGGGCGCGGAACTCACCGCGCTGGCGCCCGGCCAGTCGCAGTCCGTCACGCTGCGCGGCATCGGCACCGCCGCGGACCCCTACCCGTTCGCCGTCGTCGAGGGCCGCCGCCCCACCGGGCCGGACGAGGCCGTCGCGGGGCAGGGACTGCTCGACGCGCTGCACGCGGGCGTCGGCCAGTGGGTGCGGGTGACGGTCGGCGGGACCCCGCACATCCTGCACATCGTCGGGCGCAGCATCGAGACCGCGCACGGCGGCCGGGTGATCTCGGCGCCGCTGGACGTGCTGCGCGCCCAGGACGACACGATCCGCCCGGAGTACTACAGCCTGGCCCTGCGGCCGGGCGCGGACCGGACGTCGGTGCGCACCCGGCTGTCGGAGGCCTCGGGCGGCGCGCTGGAGGTCCGCGAGGTCGCCGGCCCCGGCGCCGAACTCTCCCCGGTGCGGGGGGTCGTCATCGGCCTGGTGACCGTGCTGGCGCTGATCGCGCTGGCCGAGCTCTCCACGGCGGTCGGCACCGGCATCCGCGACCACGCCCGCGACATGCGCGCCTACCGCGCGGTGGGCCTGACGCCCCAGCAGACCGTGGCGACGGTGGTGACGGGCATCGGGCTGACCGCGCTGACGGCCGCGGTCGCCGGTGTCACGGCCGGGGTGTACGCGTCGGACTGGCTGATCGACCTCCAGGGCCGCTCCAGCGGCGTCGGCGCGGGCATCGCCCAGTCGCCGCCGTGGACCGCGCTCCTGCTGGTCGGCTTCGTGTGCGTGGCGGTCGCCGTGACGGCCGCGCTCCTCCCGGCCGCCCGCGCGGCGGGCGACCGGAGTGCGCGGCTGCTGCTGCACACCGGCTGAGGGGCGAACACCCCGCCGTGCGGCGCCCACCGGGAAGATCCCTGGTAAGAATGGACGCGGCCGGCCGGGCTGTGCGGTCCTTGACCGCCCTGTCCGCGGTCGCCGATGCTTGCGGTGCGATATGCGCGTTGTGTGCCGCGTCGAGAAACGTCCGTCCCAGGATCAGCAGCAGCCGAGGAGTGCCCCATGGCCCACCAGGTCCGTGCCGTCGTCGCCCGGGAGAAGGGTTCCCCCGTCAGCCTGGAAACGATCGTCGTGCCCGACCCGGGGCCGGGCGAGGCGCTGGTCCGCGTCCAGGCGTGCGGGGTGTGCCACACCGACCTGCACTACCGCGAGGGCGGCATCAACGACGACTTCCCCTTCCTCCTCGGCCACGAGGCGGCCGGTGTCGTGGAGTCCGTCGGCGAGGGCGTGACCGACGTGGCCCCCGGCGACTTCGTCGTCCTCAACTGGCGCGCGGTCTGTGGCCAGTGCCGCGCCTGTCTGCGCGGCCGCCCCTGGTACTGCTTCAACACCCACAACGCCAAGCAGAAGATGACCCTGCTGGACGGCACCGAGCTGTCCCCGGCTCTGGGCATCGGCGCCTTCGCCGAGAAGACCCTGGTCCACGCGGGTCAGTGCACCAAGGTCGACCCCGCCGCCAGCCCGGCCGTCGCCGGACTGCTCGGCTGCGGCGTCATGGCCGGCTTCGGCGCCGCAATCAACACCGGCGCCGTCGGCCGCGGGGACAGCGTCGCCGTCATCGGCTGCGGCGGCGTCGGCGGTGCGGCCGTCATGGGCGCGCGGCTGGCGGGCGCGTCGAAGATCATCGCCGTCGACATCGACGTGCGGAAGCTGGAGACGGCCAGGAAGCTCGGGGCCACCCACACCGTCAACTCCAAGGAGACCGACCCGGTCGAGGCGATCCGCGAGCTGACCGGCGGCTTCGGCGCCGACGTCGTCATCGAGGCGGTCGGCCGCCCCGAGACGTACAAGCAGGCGTTCTACGCCCGCGACCTGGCCGGCACCGTCGTGCTGGTCGGCGTCCCCACCCCGGAGATGAAGCTGGAGCTCCCGCTGCTGGACGTCTTCGGCCGCGGCGGCGCCCTGAAGTCCTCGTGGTACGGCGACTGCCTGCCCTCCCGCGACTTCCCCATGCTGATCGACCTGTACCAGCAGGGCCGGCTCGACCTGGCGGCCTTCGTCACCGAGACCATCGCCCTGGAAGAGGTGGAGAAGGCGTTCGAGCGCATGCACGGCGGCGACGTCCTGCGTTCGGTGGTGGTCCTCTGATGGCCGCCCGCGTGGACCACCTCGTCACCTCCGGCACGTTCTCCCTCGACGGCGGCACCTGGGACGTCGACAACAACGTCTGGATCGTCGGCGACGACAGCGAGGCGATCGTCATCGACGCCGCCCACGACGCCGAGGCCATCGCCCGCGCGCTCGGCGGACGGCGCCTGCTCGCCATCGTCAGCACCCATGCGCACAACGACCACATCGACGCGGCACCCGCGCTCGCGTCGCTGACGGGGGCACCGGTCCTGCTGCACGGCGACGACCTGCCGCTGTGGAAGCACACCCACCCCGACCGCGCCCCCGACGGCGAGTTGACGGACGGTCAGGAGATCGCCGTCGCCGGCACCGGCCTCACCGTCCTGCACACCCCGGGCCACGCCCCGGGCGCCGTCTGCCTGTACGCGCCCGGGCTCGGCACGGTCTTCACCGGCGACACCCTCTTCCAGGGCGGCCCGGGTGCCACCGGGCGGTCCTTCTCGGACTTCCCCACCATCGTCGACTCGATCCGCGACCGCCTGCTGACGCTGCCGCCGGAGACGGTCGTCCGCACCGGGCACGGGGACAGCACGACGATCGGCGCGGAGGCACCGCATCTCGACGAGTGGATCGCCCGCGGCCACTGAACCGCACACGGCGGGGGAGGACCGGTCGCCGGTCTTCCCCCGAGCCGTGTCCCGCCCGCTGTCAGGACGTCAGCACCCGCAGCGGCGTCCCGTCGCGGAAGGCCGCGATGTTCTCGGCGGCCTGACGGTAGAAGACGTCGTACGTGGCCTCCGTGACATAGCCGAGGTGCGGGGTGAGCAGGGTGTTGCGCAGGGTGCGCAGCTCGTCCCGCGGGGGCAGCGGCTCGGTGTCGTACACGTCCAGCGCCGCGCCCGCGATCCGGCCCTCGCGCAGCGCGGCGACCAGCGCGGGAGTGTCGACGAGCGGACCGCGGGAGGTGTTCACCAGCAGTGCGGACGGCTTCATCCGGGCCAGTTCCGCTGCACCGACCAGGCCCGTGCTGCGCTCGCTCAGCTTGTAGTGGACGGTGACGACGTCGGAGGCCGAGAACAGCTCCGCCTTGTCCACCGCCACGGCGCCGTGCTCGGCCGCCCGGTCCGGGTCGAGGTGGGTGCTCCACGCCAGCACCCGCATGCCGAAGGCACTGCCGATCGCCGCGACACGCGCCCCGAGCCGGCCGAGGCCCACGACGCCGAGGGTGCGGCCGTACAGGTCCCCGCCGATGCTGTGCTGCCACTCGCCGCGCCGCATCCCGGCCGCCTCCTGGTGGATGTGCCGGGTGAGCGACAGAATCAGCCCCCACGTCAGCTCCGCCGTGGCGTGCGAGGGGCTGTCGGTGCCGCAGACCGTCACCCCGTGCCGCCGGGCCGCCTCCAGGTCGATGGACGCGTTGGCCATGCCCGTCGTCACCAGCAGCCGCAGCGCGGGCAGCGCCGCGAAGCGCTCGGCGGTGAACGGGGTGCGCTCCCGCATGGCCACCACGACGTCGAACCCGTCCAGCGCCGCGGCCAGCGCCTCGGTGGTGTCGAGGTGGTCCTGGCGGAAGACGACCTCCGCGCCCAGGGCCTTCCAGTCGGCGAAGCGGTGGGCCGCCCTCTGGTAGTCGTCCAGCACTGCGATGCGCATCGCTCGGCTCCTTGGCTCGGGACCGGTGCTGCGCCGGCCGGTTCTTGATCGCTGCCGCCGAGGGTAATCCGCCCGGTCGCGCCGCCCGCCTCAGGGTTCGCGCAGCGCGTCCGGAGCCGGGATCGCCTGCTCGGTCCAGATGCTCTTCCCGTACGGGGTGTAGCGGGTGCCCCACCGCAGGCAGAGCGCGGCGACCAGCTGCAGCCCGCGGCCGCCCTCGTCGCTGGGGGCGGCGTGCCGGATGCGCGGGGTGGTGAGGCTGCCGTCCGAAACCTCGCACACCAGGGACCGGCTGCGGATCAGCCGCAGCACCACCGGCCCGCGCGCGTGCCGGACGACGTTGCCGACCAGCTCGCTGGCGATCAGTTCCGTGGTGGTGACCAGGTCGTCGAGGCCCCACCGCTCCAGCTGCCGCCGCACGTGGTCGCGGGCCTCGCCGGCGGCGACCGGGTCCTCGGGCAGCGACCACGAGGCCATGTCCCCGGGGGCCAGCGCGTGGGTGCGGGCGATCAGCAGCGCCGCGTCGTCGCCGGCGTGCCCCTTGCCGATGTCGAGGGCCGCGGAGACCTCCTCGCACAGCCGCTCCAGACGGTCCACCTCCTCCCGCCGCTCGTCGTGCCGGCCGCCGCCGGACTGGGCGGGCGCCTGCGCGAGGGCCCCGGTCAGGGCAGCGGCGAGCTCGGCCATGCCGGTGTCGATGTCCCGCTGCGAGGACTCGACCAGGCCGTCGGAGTACAGGGCCAGCAGACTCCGGTCCGGCACTGCGAACTCCACGAGGGCGAAGGGCGGGGTGGCCGCCCCCAGCGGGGGGTCGGGCGGGCCGCCGACGAAGTGGACGGTGCCGTCGGGACGGACCAGCGCGGGCGGCGGATGGCCCGCCCGCGTCAGGGCGCAGCGCCCCGCCGCGGGGTCGTACACGGCGTACAGGCAGGTCGCGTAGAAGTCGTCGCCGAGATCGCTGACCAGGTCGTTGAGATGCGCCATCAGCTCGTCCGGCGGCAGTTCGAGACCCGCCAGGGTGTGCACGGCGGTGCGCAGCCGGCCCATCGTGACGGCCTCGGAGATCCCGTGGCCCATCACGTCGCCGATGACCAGCGCGGTGCGGTCGGCGGAGAGCGGGATGACGTCGTACCAGTCGCCGCCGGCCGTCGTCCCCTCGGTGGCCGGCAGGTAGCGCGCGGCGGCAGTGACCGCGGGCAGCACCGGCAGCGTACGGGGGAGCAGGCCGCGCTGCAGTTCCTGGGCCCTGCCGTGCTCGGCGTCGTACAGCCGGGCGCGCTCCAGCGCCTGGGCGATCAGCCCGGCGAGCGCGGTGAGCAGGGTCCGCTCCTCCTCGGCGAAGGGGCGCGGCTCGGAGAAGGAGACGACGCAGCAGCCGACCGGCTTGCCGGAGACGATCAGCGGCAGGAACGCCCAGGCGTGCTTCTGCGCCCACTCGCGCAGTTCGGCACGGGCCGGGTAGAGGGAGTCGTACTCGCGGGCCGAGGTGATGTAGAGCGGCACCCGGCCGCGGAGGGCGTCGGCGCCGGGGGTTCCGGGGTCGAGCCGCTCCAGTCCGGTGCGCCGCAGGAGGTCCGGGGGGTAGCCCACGAAGCCGACGGCGTGCAGGAGGTCGCCCTCCAGGGTCTGCACGATCAGCCCGGTCGCGTCGAACAGCGGCAGCACGCGCTCGGCGACGGCGTGCACGACGTCGTTCACGGTCACCGCCTCGGCGAGCGCCGTGGTCAGCCGTCCGATGTGCGCGGCGCGGTCGGCGGCGGCCTGCGCGGCCTTGGCCCGCGCCTCCTCGGCCCGGCGCTGCTCGGACACGTCGGTGAGGTAGACGGTCAGTCCGTCGGGCACGGGCATCACCCGCACCCGGTACCTGCGGTGCGCGCCGTCCCAGGCGATGTCGCCGCTGACCGGGTGCCCGGAGTCGGCGGCCTCCCGGCAGCGGGCCTCCAGCCCCGAGGGGCGGACCCCGGGCAGGTCCCACAGGATCCGGCCGCCGGTCCTGCCGTGGACGCCGAGCAGCCGCTCGGCCTGGGCGTTGGCGAAGACGATCCGCCCGTCCGGGGCGAGGGCGAGGAAGCCGTCGCTCATGTGCCGCAGCGCGCGTCCCACGGTGTCCATCGCGACCCTGGTCTCGGTGCTGTCCCACAGCACCCCGCGCAGCAGCAGCGGCCTGCCGTCGTCGCCGTGCACGCTGCGCCCGCGCGCCTGGACCCAGCGGAAGCCGCCGTCGGGGCGCCGGACCCGGTACTCGGAGGCGTAGCCGCCGACCGCCCGGGCGGCGTCCTCGGCGTCGGCGATCACCCAGGGCAGGTCCTCGGGGTGGACGAGTTCCACCCAGGTCTCGATACGCCCGTCGTACATGTCGGGGGACATGCCGAAGACGTGCTGGGCGGTGTCGTCGAGGAAGGCCTCGCCCGTGCGGACGTTCCACTCCCAGGTGCCCACGCCCACGTCGGTGGCGGTGCTGGGGAGCCGGGTGCCGGGCCTGCGTTCGGCCAGCCGCCAGCGCTCGCGCGACTCGGCCGGTTCGGGACGCCCGAGCCGGTCGGCCACCCAGGCCGCGACCCGTTCGAGCAGGTCCCACTGGCTGTCGGTGGGCGGCAGATCGCCGGTCGTCACCACGGACAGCGCGCCGAGCGGACCCTCGGGGCCGGGCAGCGGGACCGCCGCGACGCCGGAGCGGGGCGGGAGGGGGCCGGGGGTCACCGCGGTCGTGGGCAGCCACAGCCGGGTGTTCTCCGCGGTGGCCCGGCCGGGTGCGGTGCGGTCGTGGTCGGCGAGGTAGACCCAGCCGCGGGTGAGATTGCGGGGGAGCCCGATGCTGGTGGCCAGTCGCAGCGGGATCCCGCCGCGGGCCTGCCGTCCGCGCAGGTGCACCAGCCCGCCCAGCCCTGCCAGGGCGCCCACCGCCTGTTGCAGCCCCAGCCGCAGCGCATCGCGTTCGCCCTGGTCGTCGCCCGTGGACAGGAGCAGCCGCAGCCTGTCCTCTCCGGGCTGCTCCGATGGCGCTCGCGGTTCCTGGGCGGAGGCTTCGTTCGGGATCATGCCCTCATTCCGTCGGATGTTCCTCCGGAGGCCAACATAGCGCCGAGCGCGCGCGCCGTCAGTGCGAGGCCGCCGTGCGCGGCGGGGCTCGTGTGACATGGGCCGCAGCAGGCCCGCCTTAACTTGAATCTCAGATGCGCATTATCTAGCCTCGACGTATGCGCCTCACCAAGTCCACCGACCTCGCGCTCCGCGCGGTGATGGCCCTCGCCGTCAAGGGCGAGCCGTCCACCGCGCGGGACGTCGCCGACGCGGTACGGGTCCCGTACTCGCACCTCGCCAAGGTCGTGGCCCGGCTCCAGCACCTCGGGATGGTCGAGACCCGGCGCGGCCGCGGCGGGGGCCTGACCCTCACCGCCGCCGGGCGCACGGCCTCGATCGGCGCCCTGGTGCGGGAGCTGGAGGGGGCCGGGGACGTGGTGGACTGCGAGGGGGAGGTGCCGTGCCCGCTGGCCGGCGCCTGCCGGCTGCGCGGGGCGCTGCGCCGCGCGCAGGAGGCCTTCTACGCCTCCCTCGACCCGCTCACGGTCGAGGACCTGACGGCCGCGCCGACGGGGCCGCTCCTGGTCGGGCTGGTCGGGCGGGGTCCGTCCGGTCCCGGCGCCTGAGGCGGTCCGTTCCGCGTCCCCTTCGCCGATGCACCGAGGGCGGGCCTTCGCGCGCCTTTTAATGCGAATGTCATATGCCTATTAAGGAGCCGTCCATGCTCAGCGAGAAGTCCGCCACGATCGTCCGCGCCACCCTGCCCGCCGTCGGCGCGGCGATCAACGAGATCTCCGAGCGCTTCTACGACCGGCTCTTCACCGCCCACCCCGAGCTGCTGCGCGACCTGTTCAACCGCGGCAACCAGGCCGACGGCACCCAGCGGCAGGCGCTCGCGGCGGCCATCGCCCACTTCGCCACCGCCCTCGTCGAGCACCCCGAGCAGCGGCCGGACGCCATGCTGGCCCGCATCGCGCACAAGCACGCCTCCCTCGGCATCAGCCCCGGCCAGTACGAGGTCGTCCACACGCACCTGTTCGCCGGCATCGCCGAGGTCCTGGGCGACGCCGTCACCGAGGAGGTCGCGGCCGCCTGGGGCGAGGTCTACTGGCTCATGGCGAACGCCCTCATCGCCATCGAGGAGCGCCTGTACGCCGAGAAGGGCGTCCTCCTCGGCGACACCTGGCGGCCGTGGGAGGTCGTCGAGCGGGTCCGCGAGACCGAGGACGTCGTCACCTTCCGGGTGCGCCCCGCCGACGGCCGCCCCCTGCCCGACTTCGGACCCGGCCAGTACGTGTCCGTGCGCGTCGAACTCCCCGACGGCGCCCGGCAGATCCGCCAGTACAGCCTGTCCGGGGCCCCGGGCGAGGCCACCCGCCGGTTCAGCGTCAAGCGGGTGCGCGGTGACGCCGGCAACCCCGCGGGCGAGGTCTCGGGGCACCTCCACGACCACGTGGCCGAGGGCGCGCGGCTCGAACTGTCCGCCCCCTACGGCGACGTCGTCCTGCGCGACGAGGGCGCCCCGCTGCTGCTGGCGTCCGCCGGCATCGGCTGCACCCCGATGCTCGCGATGCTCCACCGGCTCGCCGGGACCGGCTACGAGGCGCCCGTCGCCGTCGTCCACGGCGACCGCTCGCCGGCCGACCACGCACTGGCCGACGACCACCGCGCCCTGACCGGCAAGCTGCCCCGGGGCAGCGCCCACTTCTGGTACGAGGACCTCCAGGGGGCCCTGTCCGGGGACCGGAGCGGCCGGGTGGACCTCGGCGACGTCCCGCTGCCCGACGGGCTCCAGGCATACCTCTGCGGCCCGCTGCCGTTCCTGCGCGCCGTCCGCACCCAGCTGCTGGAGCGCGGAGTCCCCGCCTCCGCCGTGCACTACGAGGTCTTCGGCCCCGACCTGTGGCTGGGCCGGGACTGACCGGCCAGACTGGTCGGATGACAGCAGCGGGGAAGGCCGGCGGCAAGGCGGTCAAGCGCAGCGCGGGAATCCTGCTCTTCCGCGGCACCCCGGGCCCCGGGCCCGAGGTGCTGCTGGGGCACATGGGCGGCCCCTTCTGGGCGTCGAAGGACGCCGGGGGATGGACCATCCCCAAGGGCGAGTACGAGCCGGACGAGACCGCCGAGGCGGCCGCCCGGCGCGAGTTCCTGGAGGAGCTGGGCCTGCCCGTCCCGGACGGCGAGCTGCTGCCGCTGGGGGAGACCACCCAGCCCAACGGCAAGATCGTCACTATCTGGGCCCTGGAGGGCGACCTCGACACCGCCCTCGTCGTACCCGGCACCTTCACCATGGAGTGGCCCCGGGGCTCGGGGAACCTCCGGGAGTTCCCCGAGGTCGACCGCGCCGAGTGGTTCCCCCTCGACGTGGCCGCCGACCGCATCCTGCCCGCGCAGCGCACCTTCCTCGACCGGCTCGGCGGGTTCCTCGCGGGGGACGGCGGGGCCGTCGTCATCTGAGCTCCGCCGGTCGCGGTGCGTCGCGGGGCGGGGAGTCGGCCCGCGGCCGGTCGGGCTGCCCGGACCACGCGACGACGCGGCGTGGGGTCCCGGCGGTGGTGCCGGGTCCGGCCCGGCCACGCGCGGCCGGGGAAGCCTCAAAGATCCCCGCCCGGGCCCCCATTGCCGCGCTGGGAGGAGTAGATCGACTCGATCTGCGTCGCGTACTCGCGCAGGATCGCCTCCCGGCGCAGCTTCAGGGACGGCGTGAGCAGTCCGTTGGCCACGGAGAACTCCTCCGGCAGGACGCGGAACGCGCGGATGGACTCGGCGCGCGAGACGGCGGCGTTGGCGACCGACACCGCGCGCTGGAGCTCGGCCCGCAAGTCGCGCTCGGCCATGTTCGCCCCGAATTGCGCGGCGTCCCGGTCCAGCGTGATCAGCGCGGCGATGAACGGGCGGTTGTCGCCGATGACGACGCACTGCGAGACGAACGGGTGCGCCCGCAGCCGCTCCTCCAGCACCAGCGGGGCGACGCTCTTCCCGCTGCTGGTGATGATGATGTCCTTCTTGCGCCCGGTGATCGTGAGATAGCCGTCCGGGTCGAGCCGCCCCACGTCGCCGGTGGCCATCCAGCCGCCGGGCCGCCAGACGGCCTGGTTCGCCGCCGGGTTGGCGTGGTACCCGGCGAAGACCGTGCTCCCGCGCACCAGCACCTCGCCGTCCGGGGCGATCCGCACGCTGCAGCCCGGCAGGGCGCGGCCCACCGTGCCGAAGCGCACCCGGCCCAGCGGCTGGGCGGTGACGGCCGCCGTCGTCTCGGTCAGCCCGTAGCCGTCGTAGATCGTCAGCCCCGCGCCCGCGAACAGCAGGGCCAGCTCGCGGCTGAGCGGGGAGCCGCCGGAGACGGTGTAGTGCACCCGGCCGCCCAGGATCTCGCGGATGCGGCTGTAGACCATGCGCTCGAAGGCCGAGTGCGCGGCCCGCAGCAGCGGACCGGGGCCGGGCCCGCCGTCCACGGCGTGCCGCTCCACGGCCTCGGCCCAGCGCACGGCGACGTCGGCGGCCCGGTCGAACAGCTGCGCCTTGCCGGCCCCCTCGGCGGCCCGGCGGGCCCCCTGGAGGACCTTCTCGAAGATGTACGGGACGGCCAGGACGATCGTCGGCCGGAAGGTCGCGAACGCCGGCAGCAAGGCGCGCGGGGACAGGTCCGGCTGATGGCCCAGCAGCACACCGCCGCGCAGTGCGCAGACCGAGATCATCAGGCCGTAGATGTGCGACATGGGGAGGAAGGCCAGGACCGACGGCCGCCGCCCGGGCGGCGCGAACAGGGAGCCGTAGCCCGCCAGCAGGGTGTCGCACTCGGCGGCCAGGTTGGCGTGCGTGATCAGGCAGCCCTTGGGCGGCCCGGTGGTGCCCGAGGTGTACGCCACGACCGCGACCGACTGCGGCTCCACCTCCCAGCGGCGCTGCTCCACCAGCACCGAGGGAACCGCCCCGCCGAGTGCCCCGAGCCACCGCACGCAGTCCGCGTTGAGCTGCCAGATGCGGCGCAGCGCGGGCAGGGTGCCGATGACGGCGCCCACGGTCATGGCGTGGTCCTCGTGCTCCACCACGACGGCCACGGCCCCGGAGTCGGCGAGGATCCAGCGGACCTGCTCGGCCGACGACGTCGGGTAGACCGGCACGATCCGTGCGCCCACCGACCAGAGGGCGTAGGCGAACAGCGTCCACTCGTACCGGGTCCTGGCCATCACCGCGACCGGGTCGCCGAACCTGATCCCCTCGGCGAGCAGCCCCTTCGCGAGGTCGACCACCTCGTCGCGGAAGCCGGCCGCGGAGACCTCGTGCCAGACCTGGCCGTCCGGTGCGTCGCGCCGGGCGAGGGCGGACGCGCCGGGCCGCTTCCAGGCCGCCTCGTAGACCGATTCCGCCAGTCCCCCCGACCGCAGCGGCTCCGCCAGGGGCGGAAGGCCGAATTCGCGCAAGGTGCCCCCTTCCCCGAGCCCGTGCCACGCCGCACCCGGATCCGGCGTGGACGGAAGATATCCGGCCAATGGGCCACCTGCCTAGAGGTGGGGCGGAAGCGGCGGTCCCGGTGCGAAGGGGGAACCTCCGGTCGGCGCGGACGTCCGACCGGGGGGCCACCCGGCGGGGGCCGGGGGCCCCGGCCCCCGCGCCCCGACGCCGCCTCAGGCGGGCAGCCCGTCCAACCAGTCGGTCAGGATCCGGTTGACCTCGTCCGGCCGTTCCTGCTGGACCCAGTGGCCGCAGTCGTCGAGGAGGTGGGAGGCGGCCAGGCCGGGCAGGGTGTCGGGGAAGGCGCTGATGGCGTCGGCCAGCCACGCGACGGAGGCGTCCTGGGCACCGGCGACGAAGAGCGACGGCTGGACGAGGGGAGCGCCGTCGAAGGCGGCGAGGTCCTCCCAGTCGCGGTCCATGTTCCGGTAGCGGTTCAGCGCCCCGGTCGTCCCGGTTCGCTCGAACTCCCCGGCGCAGACGTCGAGCCCTTCCTCGCCGAGCCACGCCGGAAGCGGTCCGGCGGGAAACCGGTCGCGGAGCGTGCCGCCGCTGCCGACGAAGTACGGGCTCGCGGCACCCGGCGGCGGCATGGTGCCGGCGGACAGCGCCGCGTAGAAGCCGGCCAGCCAGCCCCGTACGTCGGGTTCGATCTCGGCCTCCGCGCGGCCCGGCTCCTGGAAGTACGAGACGTAGAACTCCTCCTGCCCGGCGTCCCCGCCCATCCGCGCGAAGACCTCGGCGGGCCGTGGTCCGCCGCGTGGGGTGTAGGGGACGCCGAGCATGCCCACCGCGCGGAAGACGTCCGGTTCGGCCAGCGCGGAGTTGGCGGCGATGGCCGAACCCCAGTCGTGGCCGACCACCACGGCGCTCTCCTCGCCCAAAGCCCGTACCACCGCCACGTTGTCGGCCACCAGGTCGAGCATCCGGTAGGCCGCCACGGCGTCCGGCCGGGAGGACCGGCCGTAGCCGCGGACGTCGACGGCGACCGCGCGGTACCCGGCCGCCGCGAGTGCCGGCAACTGGTGGCGCCAGGAGTACCAGCCCTCCGGGAAGCCGTGCACGAGCAGCACCAGCGGCCCCTCGCCCTGCTCCACGAGATGGGTCCGGCCCGCCGGCGACGGGACCAGACGATGCCTTGCGGAACCGCCCTGTTGCGTCATACATCCTCCACGACCACTGATCCGGAATGTCCTGGCACGCGGCCCTTCGGCCGTTGCGTGCCCAGGGCCGATCATGTGCGGAGTCCCGTGCGGCGGGCGAGTTTTCTTGCCGTTCCCGCAAGAGAAGGGGCGCGGGGGGCGCCCGCTGACCGGTGCCCGCTCCGGCGTACCATGGGAGCGCCCTTGACCTGCAATCACGCGGGCAGGGAGCCGAGTCCGGGAGTATCGCGATGCTGCGCACCATGTTCAAGTCCAAGATCCACCGTGCCACGGTGACCGAGGCCGATCTCCACTATGTCGGATCCGTCACCATTGACGCCGAGTTGATGGAGGCCGCGGACCTTCTCCCCGGTGAGCTCGTCCACATCGTCGATGTCACCAACGGTGCACGGCTGGAGACCTACGTCATCGAGGGCCGGCGCGGTTCCGGGGTCATCGGGATCAACGGTGCCGCTGCCCATCTGGTGCACCCGGGCGATCTGGTGATCCTCATCAGCTACGCGCAGGTGGACGACGCGGAGGCCCGTGACCTGCGGCCCAAGGTCGTTCATGTCGACACGGGCAACCGCGTGGTGGGCCTCGGGGACGACCTCGCGGAGCCCGTTCCGGGGGGTGGCGCCACGGCGAGTCCGCACGTGGCGTATGGGGCCTGAGGGGGTCATGTGAAGGCTGTGCTATTGTCCGCTCAACTTCGAGGTATCCGTCTCGGTACAGCCCGTGACCACGGGCGGTACACCGGTGGGGGAGCACGGCCGGCGGCCGTACCCGCACAGCACGCCTCGGGCCTGACGTACCAGCAGCTCTCCGTGCCCCGGTGAACCGGCTGGGCGCACACGGAATCCTCGTGCCCGGGCCCGGACACCGCCATCCGCGTGAGCGGGTGGCGGAGCACCGTTTTGTTCGGCCCGAAAGGAACTGAGTCCCATGCACGCTGGCAGAGCTGCCAGACTGCGCACCGCGATATTCGTGGTCCTCACTCTCACCGCGTCGACCGCCGTCACGGCCTGCGGCGGCGGGTCGGGGAGCGACGGGGGCCCTGTCACGGTGGGCATCGCGCTTCCCACCAAGAAGCAGACGCGGTGGATCGCCGACGGCCAGAATATGGTCAAGCAGTTCGAGGCGAAGGGGTACAAGACCGACCTCCAATTCGCCGATGACAACGTTGACACGCAGGTCGAGCAGATCCAGAAGATGGTCGACGCGGGCGACAAGGTCCTCGTCATCGGCGCGGTCGACGGCTTCGAGCTGGGCGAGGTCCTGCAGCAGGCCCACCGGGCCGGTGTCAAGGTCATCGCCTACGACCGCCTGCTGCTTGGCACCGGCAACGTGGACTACTACGCCAGCTTCAACAACGACAAGGTCGGCCAGCTCCAGGCCGACTACATCGTCGACAAGCTCGGTCTCAAGCAGCACCCGGATAACACGTACAATCTCGAGATCTTCGCCGGTGACACCGACGACAACAACGCGCAGTTCTTCTTCAACGGCGCGATGAACGTCCTCCAGCCGTACATCAAGAACGGCCAGCTGGTCATCAAGAGCGACCAGGCCCGGCTCAGCCAGGTCGCCACGCTCAAGTGGGACGCCGACATCGCCACCGAGACGATGACGACCCGGCTCCACAACTACTACAAGTCGGCCACCGTCGACGCCATCCTCGCGCCCAACGACGGTCTCGCGCGCGGTGTCATCAAGTCCCTCAAGGCGGACGGCTACGGGACCGACTCCAAGCCGATGCCGGTCATCACCGGTCAGGACGCCGAGGTCGAGTCCGTCCAGGCGATCATCGACGGCGACCAGTCGATGACCGTCTACAAGGACACCCGCAAGCTCGCGGCCCGTGCCGTCGAGATGGCCGGCGCGGTCCTCTCCGGTGCGAAGCCGGAGATCAACAACGACACGGACTACGACAACGGCAACAAGGTCGTGCCCGCGTACCTGCTCACCCCGGTCAGCGTCGACAAGTCCAACTACAAGAAGCTGCTTGTCGACAGCCACTACATCAAGACCTCCGACTTGAAGTGAACCCACGACGCGGGGCCGGGCGGAACACAATGTTCCGCCCGGCCCTCGTTGTTTTTGCCGTGGACGAGTGTCAGAAGATCACGTTGAGCAGACCGAAGTTCGAGAAGCCGCGGCCGTAGCCGAAGCCACCGCCGTAGCCGCCACCGTGGCCGCCGAACTTGTGGCCCTTGCCGCCACCGTGGCCACCACGGCCACCGCGGCCGCCCTCGCCGAAGCCGCCGCCGAAGCCGCGGCCGCCCTCACCGAAGCCGAAGCCGCGACCCAGGCCGAACCCGCCGAGGCCGTAACCGCCCAGGCCGTAGCCGCCGAAGCCGAAGCCGCGACCCAGGCCGAACCCGCCGAGGCCGTAGCCGCCGAAGCCACGGCCCAGGCCGTAGCCGCCGAAGCCGAACCCGCGGCCGAAGCCGCCGCCAAAGCCATAGTCGTCAATCCGGATCACGCTGTACCCGAAGCCGTTGTTCCGGCCGCCGTGCCCGTTCCGCCCGTGACCACCGCCCTTTCCGAAGCCGCCGCCGAAGCCGCCGCCGAAGTTGCCGCTGCCGATGTTGCCCCGGCCGAAGTTGCCGCTGCCGATGTTGCCGCGACCGAAGTTGCCGCTGCCGATGTTGCCCCGGCCGAAGTTGCCGCTCCCGATGTTGCCGCCGCCGAAGCCGCCTTCGCCGCCGAACCCACCGCCGAAGCCGCCGCCGCCGAAGCCGCCACCGCCGAAGCCGCCTTCGCCACCGCCGAAGCCGCCGCCACCGAAGCCACCGCCGTTGCCACGGCCGCCTTCGCCGCCGCCGAAGCCGCCACCGTTGCCGCCGCCGAAGCCGCCGCTGTTGCCGCCGAAGCCTTCGCCGCCGCCGCCGAAGCCGCCGCTGTTGCCGCCGAAGCCCTCGCCGCCTTCGCCGCCGAGGCCGCCGCCGTCGCGGGCGCCGAGGTCGTCGCCGCCGTTGTCACCGAAGTTGTCGTCGGCGCCGTTGTCGGCCGGGTCGTCCGCGGGGTCGACAGCCGCGTTGTCCGCGGGGTCGGCGGCCGGGTCGACGGCCGCGTTGTCCGCGGGGTCGGCGGCGGGGTCGACGGCCGCGTTGTTCGCGGGGTCCGCGGCCATGTTGCCGGCCGGGTCCGCGGCGGGGTCGACGGCCGCGTTGTCGGCGGGGTCGAGGTTGCCGCCGTTGTCGGCCGCGTCGTCGGCCGGGTCGAGGTTGCCGCCGTTGTTGGCCGGGTCGGCCGCCGGGTCGATGTTCCCGCCGTTGTCGGCCGCGTTGTCGGCGGCGTTGTCGTTCCCGCCGTTGTTGTCATCCTCGTCGAGCAGCCGCGTCTGGCTGCTGCTGTCGCGGAGCACCGTGTGGCCGGCGGCGGCGGCCGAGCCGGCGCTCGCGGCGATCAGGCCGGTGGCCAGGAGTCCGGTGGCGACACCGAGAGCGGTGCGGCGCGTCAGACTGGTTCGCATGAGGGTCCTCTCCTCGGACGCGTGGTCGGCGGCGGTCGCCGCCTCTGCGATCAGTCGTACGTCCCCCCGCCGGAGCCCGCCCGTCGAGCGAAGCGTCCGGGCGACAACGTGGCCAAGGAAGTGACGCGCTGCCACGAAGTGATCAGGGCGTTCCTGACTCGGCGACAGGGCGTCCCGGCGGCCCACCGGCCCCCGTCGTGCGGCCGTGGGATCGTGTCCAACTGCGCTTCAATCCAAGGGAACTGGCCCTCCGTGACCCGGTCCTGGACCTCGGTACCCGTGACCGCGGCGGCCCGGTCCGCGGGTCGTCCGGGAGGTGCGCCCGCCTCCCCGTCCAGCCGTATGAGGGACCGTCCGGCACATTCATCCCCGTCGCCGCGCGCCGCGCCGAAGCCGTCCGCCGATGGCCCGGGCCCGCCGGTGCAGCCGGGCAGGCATTCCCTTCGAGGAGGGCGCGGCGGCGACCAACTGCTCGGACAGCCAACGGGAGCGCTGTTCGAGGTCCAGCTCGTTCAGCAGCCGGTCGATGTTCGCCAGCAGTGCCCCGTACAGGTCCCAGTTCTCCCAGCGCCGTTCGGTCTCCGACCGGAGCAGCACCGCGATCCGGTCGCGCTCCTCGCGGCCGCGCCGCAGGGCGTCCGCCAGCCGTGCCTCCGCCTGCTCGGCGCCCGCGGTCACCTGCGCCGCGATCAGCCGGCCGTAGCTGTCCACGGCATCGGCCATGTCGGCGAAGAGCTCGTCCATCCCGTCCGCGAGCTCCCGGGAGAAGAGCGGTTCCCCTGGCCCGCGCTCGCGCTCCATCTCCGTCAGGGACCGGCACAGCGTGCGCAGCAGGACGGTGGAGACCTCCAGGGTGTCCAGGCCGCTGCGCAGGATCAGCCGGGCCATCGCCCCCTCCGCCGGCCTCACCCGCGGATTGAGCCGGGTGCCCTCCTCCGCCCGGCGCAACGACGCGTCGAAGCGGGCGATCTCGTTGTCCAGCCGCCGGGCCTCCATCAGCCATGCGCGGGCCCGTTCGGCGGTCGCGCCGGCGCGCAGCTCGCCCCCCATACGGATCATCAGCAGCCGCATGTGCTCGGCCAGCTCCCGCACCGCCTCACCCGCCGGCTCGACGAACGCCGGCGGGGGCACGACCACGTTCAGCAGCACGCCCACGGCCGCGCCGACCAGCGTCTCCATGACGCGGTCCACGGCCTCCCCGGACGGCGCCGGCACCGCCAGGATCAGCATCGCGCTGATCGCCACCTCGGCGACGAACTCGTCCACCCGGATGAAGTGCCCCGTCACCAGCGAGGCCAGGATGATGAGCCCGAGGCTCCACCAGGTGAGCCCGATCAGCTCACTGAACCCCACCGCGATGAGCACGCCCGCCACCACGCTGAGCACCCGGCGGATTCCCGTCGTCACCGTCGTGAAGAGGGTGACCTGGACGACCAGCAACGCCGTCAGCGGGGCCGTCAACGGCGCCGGGTTGGGCAGCACCCAGACGGCGACGGCGTAGGACAGGACCGCGGCCACCGTCGAGCGCACCGTCTGCACGGCGATCGGGTCGCTGTTGAGCCGCACGAGGTCGGCGAGGCGTGGGGGGAGGCCACCGGACACACAGTCACTATCCCCGGCCGTGCTGCCGGGGGAGCGGACCGCGGGCGGCGCGCCAGGCGTGTTGCCGAACGTGCCCGGGTGCGGGCACCGCGCGGTGGCGCGAGGCCGGGTCGTCACATCGCCGGGAGGTGCCCCCGGGCACGGCACTCACGCAGCCCTCGGCCCGGGGGAGTGGTCGCATCGTCCGAGCGGCCTGGCCACGCCGATCGTGAGACGACTCCGCGCCTTGGGACGCACCGCACTTGGGGACACCTCCGGCGGTAGCCGGGAGCTCATGCGACGACACGGCCCGGCTAGCCCGCCGGTGTGAATCCCTTGCCCGACACGCCCCGGGAGCCGGGTCGCCCGCCCCGGCTCGGCGCTTCATGGTGCGGCGCGGAATTTGTCCGGTCCCGGCGAGCGAGGTGCCCATGGCGCGAGCGGTACAGCCCGTGCGCGGGAGCGGAGTCCCCGCCGACGGGTGGGAGTCGGGTGGCGCGGGGGCCCGGTGCGGGACCGGGGCGGCCGGCCGCGCCGCCGTACGGTGAGGATGGGCGGGCCGCCTCCGCTGCCCGGGCCACTGGCCGGGCTGGCGCCGCTCCTGGACGACTACGGCTACCTGGCGGTCGGCGTGCTCGTGCTGCTCGACAACTGCGGTATCCCCGTGCCGGGCCAGACGGTCCTGGTCGTTGCCGCCGCCTACGCCGGCACCGGCCGCATGGACCTCGCCGGTGTCGTCGCGGTCGCCCTGGCCGCCGCCGTGCTGGGCAACAGCCTCGGCTACCTCATCGGGCGCAGCGGCGGGCGGGCCTTCGTGCACCGCTGGGGCCGCTACGTGCTGCTGACCCCGGCACGCTTCGCGCGCGGGGAGGCGTTCTTCGCCCGCCGCGCCGACCTCGTGATCGTCTTCGCGCGTTTCGTGGACGTCCTGCGGCAGACGAACGGCATCATCGCCGGCACCGCGCGCATGCCCTGGTGGCGGTTCCTCGCCTGCACGACGCTGGGGGCGCTGCTGTGGGTCGGGGCCTGGGCGGCGGTCGGCTACGCGGCGGGCACCCGGCTGGGCTCGGTCTACTCCTGGGTCACCCGTTCGCAGCTGTACCTGCTGATCGCCCTCGGCGTGCTGGTCGCGGCACTCGTGGCCCGGCACCTCCTCCGGCGCCGCCGTCGCGACGGCGGCGCCCGGTGAACTCCCCGCTACCGCAGGGAAGTCGAGCTCCGTGCCCCGGCCGGTTCAGGCGACGCAGAACTCGTTGCCCTCGGGGTCCCGCAGCACCACCCCGTAGTGGTCGATGCCCGGCGTGGAGAGCACCCGCAGCCGGGAGGCACCCGCCGCGAGCAGGCGTTCCCCCTCCGCGTCGACACGCTCCTTGCGGACCGGCAGCGGTACGTCCTCCCGCCGGCCGCCCACCTTCACGTCCAGATGCAGGCGGTTCTTGACGGACTTGCCCTCGGGCACCTGCTGGAACCAGATCCGCGGGCCCGCCCCCTCCGGGTCCACGATGGAGTCGCAGCAGTCGGAGTCGCCCAGCTCCTCCTCGGGAACACCGATGCTCAGCCAGTACTCCCGCCAGGTGGGGAAACCGCCGGGTGCCTCCTCCGGCGTGTACCGCAGCGCCGCGGCCCAGAAGCGCACCTGCGCCGCCGGATCCGCGCAGTCGACCGTCAGCTGGAACGCGACCATGGGCAGTCCCTCCCGGGGATACGGCCGGCCCGAGGCGGTGCCGGTGACCGCCATGCTCCCCCACGGCACCGACAACGGCCGCGGCCGTCACGTCCGCCGCCGGATCAGCCGGCGGACTCCAGGCGGAAACCGACCTTCAGCCCGACCTGGTAGTGGCCGACCTGCCCGTTCTCGAAGTGGCCGCGGACCTGGGTGACCTCGAACCAGTCCAGGTTGCGCAGGGTCTCCGACGCGCGGGCGAGCCCGTTGCGAATGGCCGCGTCGATGCTCTCCTCCGACGAGCCGACGATCTCGGTCACCCGGTAGGTGTGGTCGGTCATGGCGGTCTCCTTGGGCCGTGGGGCGGATCGCTCCCTCCACCGTGCCTCACGGCCCGTCCCCCCGCGAGGGGAGGCGACAGCCGCGGCGCGTTAGCGGGCGGCGGTCGCCGGGAAGGCGTCCTTCATGGCCAGGGCCAACGACGAGGTCGAAGCCCTGCTCCATGAGTACGCCGACCTCATCCGGATCACCGGGGGCGACGCCTTCAAGGCGCGCGCCTACGAGAAGGCCGCCCGCGCCATCGGAGGCCACCACCAGGACGTCTCGCGGCTCGACGGCAAGGCGCTGCGCGAGATCCCCGGCGTCGGCAGGTCCGTCGCCGAGAAGGTCGCCGAGTACCTGGGCACCGGTGCGGTCTCGGCCGTCGAGGAGCTGCGGGCCAGGATCCCGCCGGGCGTCCGGGAGATGACCGCGATCCCCAGCCTCGGTCCCAGACGCGCGATGACGCTCTACAAGGAGCTGCACATCGCCTCCGTGCGCGAACTGGCCGTCGCCATCGAGCAGGAGCGGCTGCGTGACCTGCCCGGCTTCGGCCCCAGGACCGAGGAGAACATCCTGCACGGCATCGGCCTGATGCAGTCCTCCGGCGGCCGGGTCCCCCTGAACGTGGCCACCGAGGTCGCCGAGGAGGTCGTCGCCGCCCTGTCGGAGGTCACCGGCTGCCGGCGCTGCGCCTTCGCGGGGTCCCTGCGCCGGATGCGGGAGACGATCGGCGACGTCGACGTCCTCGTCGCCGCCGCGCGGTCCGCCCCGTTCATGGAGGCGTTCACCCGACTGCCGTACGCCGCCGAGACCGTCGTGCGCGGTGAGAAGAAGACCTCGATCCGTACGACCAAGGGCCTCCAGGTGGACCTGCGGGTGGTGCCGCCGGACTCCTGGGGTGCCGCGCTGCAGTACTTCACCGGCTCCAAGGCGCACAACATCCGCACCCGAGAACTGGCCGTCCACCACAAGCTCAAGCTCTCCGAGTACGGACTCTTCGACGCCGGGACCGGGGAGCTGATCGTCTCCCGCACCGAGGAGGAGGTGTACGCGCGGCTCGGCCTGCCGTGGATACCGCCGACGCTGCGCGAGGACCGCGGGGAGATCCAGGAGGGGCTGGCGGGTGGACTCCCGGAGCCCGTGGACATCCGCGACGTCCGCGGCGACCTGCACACCCACACCGACCTCACCGACGGTCTCGCCGGCCTGGAGGAGATGGTCGAGGCCGCCGCGGCCCGCGGCTACACCTACTACGCCGTCACCGACCACGCGCCCGACCTGGCCATGCAGCGGATGACGGACGAGAAGATCCTCGCCCAGCGCGAACGCGTCCGGGCCCTGGACCGCGCCCACCGCGGTATGCGCGTCCTGCACGGCACCGAGCTCAACATCGGCCCGGACGGCGGCCTCGACTGGCCCGACGACTTCCTGGCGGGCTTCGACCTGTGCGTCGCCTCGATCCACTCGCACTTCCGGCAGAGCCGCGAAGCCCTCACCCGGCGCCTGGTGCGGGCCGCGGAGAACCCGCACGTCAACATCATCGGCCACCCCACCACCCGGCTGCTCGGCAGGCGCCCCGCCGTCGACGCCGACTTCGACGAGGTCTTCGCCGCCTGCGCCCGCACCGGCACCGCGCTGGAGGTCAACGCCCAGCCCGACCGGCTGGACCTCGGTGACGAGCTGATCCTGCGCGCCCGCCGGCACGGCGTGCGGTTCGCCGTGGACAGCGACGCGCACTCCACGCTCCACCTGGACTTCATGCGCTACGGCGTCGGCACCGCCCAGCGCGGCCGGCTCACCAAGGACGACGTGATCAACACCTGGCCCCTCACCCGCCTGCGCCGTTTCCTGCGCAAGGAGGGCGGGACGCATCCGTGACCCCGCTCGGGGTAGGCGAGCGACAACGGACCAGATTCACGGCCAGGACATCGAGGAGAGCACGATGCTGCTGCTGGGACTTCTGCTCATGGGCGCGACAGCCGCCTTCACCGGGCTCCTGATCTCGGACAACCTTTCCGGAGGGCCCGACTACACGGTGACGATGTTCGGAACCGACATCGCCACCCTCAACACCCTCGGCGTCTTCCTCGCCGGCATCGCCCTCGGCCTGGTGTTCTGCCTGGCCGCGGGCATGGCGATGGCGGGCGCCGGGCGCTCGCGCAGCCGCCATGCCGAGCTGCGCGCCCTGCGCCGGCGGGCACGGGCACACGAGGCCGCCACCGCCGCCACCGCGGCCCCTGCCGACACCACCACCGGCGACCGGACCGCCGACACCACCACGACCACCACCGGGAAGACCACCGCCACCGTCCCCTCGCGCCGCAGTCGCATGCACCTGTTCGGACACTGAACCGCCTGCGCCGCGCGCGCGGCCGCTTCGGCCGTCCCCGTGCGGCGGACCCGTCGAAGATGCCCACCTGACCCACTGCCCCCATCCTTGGAACGGGCGAGGATCAAGGAGGCCAGGACGTGTCCACCACGAAGATCTGCTGCGTGGCCGGCGCACCCTGCTGGGTCAGTCTGATGGCGCGCGACCTGGACGTGGCGAAAGCGTTCTACGGGCCGCTGCTCGGCTGGACCTTCGAACCGGGCCCGTCGCGCTGGGGTGCGTACGAACGGGCGATGATCAACGGCACCGAGGTCGCGGGCATCGGTGCCATCGCCCGCGACTGGGAGACCTCCGTCGCCTGGACGACCTACTTCGGCGTGGAGAGCGCCGACGCGACCGCCTCCGACATCCGCGACCGCGGCGGCACGGTCGCCGTGGGCCCGCTGGACTTCGACGCCGGGCGCCTGGCGCTCGTCGCCGACTCCATGGGCGCGGCTTTCGGCATCTGGGAGGGCGAGCAGGGCCCGCCGCGCAAACTGCGCATGCACGGGGCACCCACCTGGATCGAACTGCGCACCCGTGACGCCTTCGCCGCCGCCCTGTTCTACGGCGAGGTCTTCCACTGGGACCGGCGCGGCCCCCGCTACATGGTGGAGTGGGAGAACGACCGTGTCGTGCTCTACGTGGACGGGCACAGCGTGGCGGGTATCCGGGGCGGCGGGGTCGAGGCCGCGGCCGACCCGAAGGTGCGGCCGCGCTGGCATGTGTTCTTCGCCGTCGACGACGTCGACGCGGCCGTCACCCGCGCCAAGGAACTGGGCGCCGAGATCACCGGCGAGCCCATCGACAGCGCCTACGGGCGCGTCGCCGGCATCCGCGATCCCGAGGGCGGGCTGCTGTCGCTGGTCAGCGATCACCCCTGACCGGCCGGGAGCGCCATGGAGTGGTTCACGGCCTCCGAGTACTGGCTGAGCCGCGTCGTCATCCAGCGCGGCCTCGCAGTGCTGTACTTCGTCGCCTTCACCGGCGCCGCGCACCAGTTCCGCGCCCTCATCGGCGAGCACGGGCTGCTGCCCGTGCCCCGGTTCACCGCCCGCGTCCCCTTCTCTCAGGCGCCCAGCCTCTTCCACTGGCGCTACTCCGACCGCCTCTTCGCGTCCGTCGCCTGGGGTGGCGCCGCGCTGTCCGCCGCCGTCGCCGCGGGGGCCGCCGACATGGTCCCGCTGTGGGCGGCGATGCTGATGTGGACTGCGCTGTGGCTGCTCTACCTGTCCGTCGTCAACGTCGGCCAGACCTGGTACGCGTTCGGCTGGGAGTCCCTGCTGCTGGAGGCCGGCTTCCTCGCCGTCTTCCTCGGCAACGACGACACCGGGCCCCCGGTGCTCGTCCTGTGGCTGATGCGCTGGCTGCTGTTCCGTGTGGAGTTCGGCGCGGGACTGATCAAGATGCGCGGCGACGCGTGCTGGCGCGACCTGACCTGCCTGGACTACCACCACGAGACGCAGCCCATGCCCGGCCCGCTCAGCTGGTTCTTCCACCGGCTGCCCCGGCCGGTGCACCGTGTGGAGACGGCGGCCAACCACTTCGCGCAACTCGTCGTCCCCATCGCACTGTTCACACCGCAGCCGGTCGCGAGCATCGCCGCCGCGATCGTGATCGTCACCCAGCTGTGGCTGGTCCTGTCCGGCAACTTCGCCTGGCTGAACTGGCTCACCATCGTGCTCGCCGTCTCCGCGTTCGACGGCTCCCTGCTCGCCGCGCCCCCGGCGCGGGCGGCCGCCCCGGCGCCCGGCTGGTACGAGGGACTGGTGCTCGCCGCCACCGCGCTGGTCGTCGTGCTCAGCTGGTGGCCGGCACGCAACCTGGTCTCGCGCGGCCAGATGATGAACGTCTCCTTCAACCGGCTGCACCTGGTGAACTCCTACGGCGCCTTCGGCAGCGTCAACCGCGTGCGCATGGAGGTCGTCGTCGAGGGCACCGACGCCGCAGAACCCGGGCCCGGTGCCGTCTGGAAGGAGTACGGCTTCAAGGGCAAACCCACCGACCCCCGCCGGCTGCCCCGCCAGTTCGCCCCTTTCCACCTGCGCCTGGACTGGCTCATGTGGTTCGCCGCCATCTCCTCCTCCTACGCCTGGCCCTGGTTCCTGCCGTTCGTCGGCAAGCTCCTGGACAACGACCCGGCGACCCTGCGGCTGCTGCGCGGCAATCCGTTCCCGCAGGCGCCGCCCACGCATGTGCGGGCGCGGTTGTACCAGTACCGCTTCACCGATTGGCGCACCCTGCGCAGCACCGGTGCCTGGTGGGACCGCACCTTGGTGCGCGATTTCCTCCCGCCGGTCGACCGCGACAGCTTGGGCCGCCACGGGTAGGGCAACCCCATGGCGGGTGTCAGCGGATCCGTACGCCCGCGCGGAAGACGGCGCGTATGTCGCGGAGCGAGGTGAGCCCGGCGAGCGGGTCGCCGTCGATCACGAGGAAGTCGGCGTCCGCACCGGCGCCGATGCGGCCCTTGCGGCCCCCGGCCCCGCACGCGGCCGCCGCCTGGCTGGTGACGGCTTTCAGCGCCGTCAGCGGGGACACACCGAGTGCCGCCAGCTCCATCGCGGCGTCCGGCAGGGTGCCGTGCGGTCGGTCGGGCGCCGTGCCCGCGTCCGACCCCACCGTGATCCGGGCGCCGAGCCGGGCCAGGGCCCGGTACGCGGTGTGGACGCCGTCGGCGTACGCCCCCGCCTCCCGGACCGGCGTCATGCCGACGAAGGTGCCGCTGCCCGCGATCAGGGCCTGGAGCCTCAGTTCCTCGACCGTCCCCCGGCCGCCGAGGAACGACGCGTGCTCCAGGCTGTCCGCCCCCGCGGCCAGCGCGTCCGCGATCGCCTCGGTGGCGTGGGCGTGGGCCGCCACCGGGAGGCCGAGGCGATGGGCCTCGGAGACCACGGTCCGCAGCTCCTCGCGCGTGTACTGGGCCCGGGACGGGTCCGAGCCCGGCGTGCGGGCGTCGCCGCTCGCCATGATCGTCACCAGGGAGCAGCCCCGGGCGTGCCGCTCCCGTACGGCGCCGACCAGCGCGCGCGTACCGGCCGCCGCGCCGCCCAGGAGATGACCGTGCCCTCCGGGTGTGGTGATCGGCGGCCCCGAGGCGAGGATCTCGGGCCCCAGACCGGGATCGGCGGCGGTCTCACGCGCGAGGGCCGCGGCGAGGAAGCCGCGGTCCCCGGCGTCCCTGACCGTGGTGATCCCCGCGCGCAGGGCCGTGCGGGCGGCGACACGCATGCGCGCGAGGAGCCGCTCGTCGTCCGCCGCGAGGAGCGCGCCCGCGGTGTCCGGCCCCGCGTCGAGGGCCAGATGGGCGCGGACGTCCACCAGCCCGGGCAGCAGGCACGCGTCGTCGCCCAGATCGACCAGCGGTACGCCCGGCGGGACCGTCCCCGTCCGGTCCACGGCGACGATTCGGCCTCGCCTGACGTGCACGGTCGCCGCGCCGGACAGGGTGAAGCCGTCGAACATCCGGCCCGCGCGCAGCGCGCAGGTGCCGTCGTCCGTGCCGGTTCCGGCGACGGACCGGGGCCGCGCGGGGGAGAGGGTCATGTCGCCCCCTGCGTGCGGTGGTTCATCGGGAGGGGGCCTCGCTTGCCTCGTGCGGGTGCGGATCGTGGTCGCGTGCCCTGCCGATGCTGACAGGGGAACACACCGGCGGGCATCGGGAGGATGCCCGATCTTCCGCCGGGACACGGGCGCCCGGCGGGCCGCGGCTCGGGAGAAGTACCGAGCACCGCGCGGAAATCCCCTGGAGCGCGCCGCCCGGATCACCGAGGATGGCCCGCGAGCGGCCACGACCGGACGACCGAGGAGGCCACGGTGACGACGGGTCCCGTCCTGGAGATCGCCTGCGACGAGTCCGGGTCGGACGGCGAGAACCTCATCGGCGGCAACACCGACGTGTTCGCCCACGCCGGCGTGCGGATGGACCCCGCCGACGCGGACGCCTGCCTGCGCGAGATGCGCGACCGGATCCGCTCACCGGCCCAGGAGTACAAGGCCAACCACCTGCTCCGCGAGAAGCACCGGCCGGTCCTGGAGTGGTTCCTCGGCCCGTCGGGGCCGCTCCCGCCCGACGCCCGGGTCCACCTCACCGACAAGGCGTTCCTCGTCGTGCGCCGCGTCGCCGAGGTGCTGCTGGACGACCGGGCCGAGGCCGCACCGCTCTACCGAGAGGGCCGGGCCGCCCTCCCGGCCGCGCAGTGGCGCCGCTTCCTGGAGTCGGCCAACGACCTCGTCCGCACCCGCAACCGCGACGCCGGACCGGCGCCCGTCGACGCCTTCTTCCGCACGCTCGACGCGCTGCCCGGCACGCCTCTCGCGGCGCGCCTGCGGCACACCCGGCCCCGCGCCGAGGCGTTCCGGGCCCGCGTCGCGGACGGGCCGCCGCCGCTGCCGGAGCTCGACCCGCTGCTCCCGTCCCTGGCCCGCACCATCGGCCACTTCGGCCGCGACGGACACCCCGTCTCCGTCGTCCACGACCGGCAGAACACGCTCACCGAGGAACGCGTCCACCGGCTGGAGGCGATCCTGCCGCCGCCGTCCCGGCTCGCGTCGCTCACCCTCGTCGAGTCCCGGTCCGATCCCCGGGTGCAGCTCGCGGACTTCCTCGCCGGGGTGGCCCGCAAGATCGCCTCGGACGCCCTGGGCGGCCGCGCCGACACCCCGCTCACCGCTCTGCTCCGCCCGCACGTGGACCCGCACTCCCTGTGGGCCGACGAGCCCAGCCGGAAACTGCTGCTCAGCCCCGCCACGGAGTCGGGCGGACCTCGAAACCCGTGAGGCCCTCGGGCTCCTCCTCGCGGACGGTGACCCGGTCCACGATCGACAGGGGAGACCCCTCGTGCGCCCATTCCACCATCCGGCCGACCGCGTCGGCGGGGCCCTCGAAGACCGATTCCACCGTGCCGTCGGGCAGGTTGCGGACCCAGCCGCTCACCCCCTCCTCCAGCGCCGTCTGCCGGCAGGTGTCGCGGAAGTACACGCCCTGCACGTCACCGGAGACGAGCACACTGCGCCGGATCACGACGGCCTCACCCCGCGGACCGCCGCGGTGAAGGCGTCGGCGTCCAGGACGGCCGCGCCGCCCGGGTCGTTGTTGAAGTAGACGAACACGTCGGAGTCCTTCGGCCAGGTGTCCGCGATGCGGTGGGCCCACGTGGTGAGCGCCCGCGCACCGTACCGCGGCCAGGGACGGGCGATGCCCTCATGGAACCGCACGTAGCCCCAGTCCGCCGTGCGCCACAGCGGGGTCGCGGGGCGGGCCCGCCGGTCGGCCCAGCACAGCGCGACACCGCGCCGCTCCAGCAGGGCCCGGATCTCCGGCGTCCACCACGAGGGGTGCCGGGGCTCGACCGCCACCCGCACCTCGCGCGGGAAGCACCGCAGGCACCCGTCGAGCACGCGCCCGTCCGCGCGCAGGTTGGGCGGCAGCTGGAGCAGCACCGGACCGAGCCGGTCGCCGAGCCCCTCGGCGTGCGTCAGCAGCCGGCGCACCGGCTCCTCGGGATCGCGCAGCCGCTTCATGTGCGTCAGGTACCGGCTCGCCTTGACCGCCACGACGAACCCGTCGGGGGTGTGCTCGCGCCACGCGGCGAAGGTGTCCCGCGACGGGAGGCGGTAGAACGCGTTGTTGCTCTCCACCGTCGGGAAGTGCCGGGCGTACTCCTCCAGCCACAGCCGCTGCGGGACCTCCGGCGGGTACAGGACCTCTCGCCAGTCCTTGTACTGCCACCCGGACGTTCCGACGAGCACGGGCATCGCGCGGTCCCTGCCGTTTGCTTGCTGGACATATTCAGGGTAGGCCGTAAGGAGTCCCGCATGTCCCGCCCGCGGGGGTGAACCATGCACTTCACAGATCGCGCGGATGCCGGACGGCAGCTGGCCGGGAGGCTGCGGCATCTGGAGGACCACAACCCCGTCGTGCTCGGCCTGCCACGCGGCGGCGTCGTCGTCGCCTACGAGGTGGCCCAGGCCCTGCACGCGCCCCTGGACGTCATCGTGGTCCGCAAACTCGGCGTCCCCTACCACCGCGAACTCGGCTTCGGCGCCATCGGCGAGGGCGGCGCCCGGGTGCTCAGTGACGACATCGTGCGGATGAGCCATGTCTCCCCGGACGACATCGACACCGTCGAGCGGCACGAGGAGGCCGAGCTGTCCCGGCAGGCGCACCGCTTCCGCGACGGGCGGCCGGGCACGGAACTGGCCGGCCGCACGGTCGTCGTCGTGGACGACGGCGTCGCCACGGGTGCCACCGCGCTGGCCGCCTGCGCCGTGGCCCGCACCCGCGGCGCCGCACGCGTCGTGCTGGCCGTGCCGGTGGCCGCGCCGCAGGCGATGCCCGCGCTGCGCGCCGCGGCCGACGACGTGGTGTGCCTGTCGGTGCCGCCCGTGTTCTTCGCGGTCGGGGAGTGGTACCACGACTTCTCGCAGACCCAGGACGACGAGGTCTCGGGCCTGCTGAAGCAGGCCGTGGCCCGCGGCCCCCGGACCACCGACGTCGAGGTGGAGACCGCCGGGGTGCGGCTGGCCGGCACGCTCACCATGCCCGCCGACGCGCGCGCCGTGGTGGTCTTCGCCCACGGAACGGGCAGCGGCCGGCACAGCCCCCGCAACCGCGCCGTGGCCGCCGCCCTGAACCAGACCGGGCTGGGCACGCTCCTGTTCGACCTGCTGACCCCCGCGGAGGAGACCGACCGGGCCAATGTCTTCGACGTGGAACTGCTGGCCGAACGCCTCACCGGCGTCACCCGCTGGGCCCGCCGGGAGAACCTGCCCGTCGCCTACTTCGGCGCGAGCACCGGCGCCGCCGCCGCGCTGCGGGCCGCCGCCGACCCCGGGGCCGAGGTCTCCTCCGTGGTCTCCCGCGGCGGCCGCCCGGATCTCACCGGCCCCGGGCTCCGCACGGTGCGCGCCCCCACCCTGCTCATCGTGGGCGGCCGCGACGACACCGTCCTGGAACTGAACCGCCGCGCGCAGGCAGAGCTCACCTGCCCCAGCCTGCTGCATGTCGTCCCGGGAGCCACGCATCTGTTCGAGGAACCCGGCGCACTCGACGAGGTCGCACACCTGGCGCGTGACTGGTTCTCCGGACACCTTCCTGCGACGCCCGGCCCGTGACCGTACCCTGAGGTCAAAGGGCTCGGACGGCACGGGAGGACGTTCATGAGCAGTACGGTGACCATGCTGGACTCATTGCCGCTGCACCACCGACGGGTCTTCCTGGAGCACGCCAAGCGGGTGAGTTTTCCGCAGAACTGGCGGATCTTCGACGAGGGCAGGTTCGCCGACCGCTTCTGGGTCGTGGAGTCCGGCGCCGTCTCCCTCGACATGGACGTGCCCGGCCGCGGCCCGGTCTCCGTGGACACTCTCGGCCCGGGCGAACTGGTCGGCTGGTCCTGGCTGTTCCCGCCCTACCGCTGGCAGCTCGCCGCGCACGCGCTGGGCACGGTGGGCGCGTACGAGTTCGTCGCGGCCGAGGTCCGCGAGCTGTTCAAGGACGATCCCGTGCTCGGCCAGGCCGTGGTGCTCGCCGCCGCCCAGACGATCGCGCAGCGGCTCGGCGCGGCGCGCACCCGGATGGTCGACCTGTACGGGCCCCGTCTGCAGGAGCACTCCTAGCCCCTGCGGGCCACCACACAGAGGACATTCCGGACGGGCGGGCCGCGCCGCGGCTGCATAGCCTGACAGCGTGAGCCGCCACGAGCCCCCCGTTCCCCGCCCCGTCCTCGGGCCGGCACGGGGCTGGCTGCACGCCCTCGGCGTCGTCGTCGCCGGTTTCGCCGTCATGCTGGTCGTCGCCGCCCTCGGGCTCTGGCTCGCGGGCGCCTCGGAACTGCCGCAGGGCGCCTTCGTCCCCGTCATAGCCGCGACCGTGGTCATGGCCGTCGGCGGACGGGTCGCCCTGGACGGCGGCGCGGGCTTCATCGCCGAGACGCAGGCGGGCATCACCGCCGTCCCGCTCTCCGTGGCGCTGGCGGGGGCCCTCGTGACCGCCTACGCGTTCCTGCGGCCCCTGCGGTCCCACGCCGCGTTGTCGGGCGGCCACCTGCTGTGGCTCGTCCTGCGAACCGCCCTGCTGTGGATCGTCGCCCTGCTGCTGATCGCCTTCGGCGCCCGGCACAGCTTCGCCCTCACCGCGGGCAACGAGTACCTCGACGAGATCGCCCAATTGCTGGGCACCACCCCGACCGTCGGCTTCCACGCCCTCGTCGGCACCACCGTGGGACTGGGCCTGCTGTGGCTGGTCGTCGTCCTCCTGCTGGCCCTCGCCGTGTCCCGGCGCGTCCCGCTGCCGCCCCGGCTCGGGCCGCCCCACGCCGCGGTGCGGCCCGCCGCCCGCGCGATGACCGCGGTGCTCCTGGCGTACGTCGTCGCGGCGCTGATCGCCGCCCTGGTCACGGCCGACACCCGGACGGACGCGGGCGAGACCCTCGCCGTCGTCTTCCTCGGACTGCCCAACCTCGCCTGGCTCGCCTTCGGACTGGGCCTCGGCGCGAGCTGGCACGGCCATGTGAAGGGCGCCCTCGGACTACCGGTGCCCGAGCCGCTCGCCCGGGTCCTGCGCACCGGCGGCGACGGCGACGTCACCCTCGACCTCGCCTCCCTCACCCGGCAGGACGGCCGCGCCTGGTGGCTCCTCGTGGCCGCCGCCGTCGCCTTGCTCGCCGCCGGCTGGGCCTCCGCCCGCCGCGCCCCTCCGGGCGCGGGGCACCTCCGCAACGCCGTCCGCCTGGCGCTGGCCGCCGCGGCCGCCATGCTGCTGGTCGGCCTCCTCACCTGGATCGACGCCCACTACGGCCTCTCCCTCTTCGGCATCGGCGACCCCTCGGACACCGGCGGCCTCGGCGGCTCCGTCGTCCTCGTCCCCGACCTGGCCGCCGCGGTCGGCCTTGCCGCGGCATGGGGCGCGGTGACCGGCTTCCTCGGCAGCCTCGCCGCGCGAGCGCGGCGCGACCGGAGACCTCGCCCCCCGCGGTGACGGGCTTGCGTGCGCCTGGCGGCCTTCCCCTGCCGGCACGGCGTCGGGGGTGCCCCGGGCACTGGCGGCTCCGTCGTCGGCGGTTGACCTTGCTGCGGTGTGGGGTGCCGTCACCGCCGTGCGGGCGTGGCGCCGCCGGGGGGCCCGCCCGCCCGGGCCAATACCTGCGTATGACGGCTGGCTTCTGCGGGCGCGGCACTGGCGACGCCTCGGGCACCGCCGGTCTCGGCGGTTTCGTGATCCGCGTCCTCGACCTGGGGGCCGCGTTCGGCGTTGCCGGGGCGTGAGGTATCGCGACCGGTCTTCTCGGCAGCCTCGCCGTGCGGGGCGCGCCGCAGGGCCGGATCGCGGGGCATGGATGGGGGCCCGTCCGCCGAGGTGGCAGGTCGTCGGGCGTGTCTGCGCACGGCGGCCGGCTTCTGCCGCCCCGGCCTCGGCGGCTCCGTCGGCGGTTGGCCGTGCTGCGGTGTGGGGTGCCGTCACCGTCGTGCGGGCGCAGCGCCGCCGGGGCGGATCGAGGGACGGCCGGGGCCGCCTGCTCAGGCTTACCCGCGTATGGCTGCTTGCCTCTGCCGACGCGGCACCCGCGACCCCTCTGGCACCGGCGGCTCCGTCGTTTGTGGTCGGCCCTGCGGCGGGGCCCGATCGCAGCACGCCGAGGCGCACCGCCCACCGCGGTGACGGGCCTACCTGCGCCGGGCGGCCTTCGCCTGCCGGTGCGGCATCCGGGACGCCTCGGGCACCGCCGGTCTCGGCGGTTTCGTGATCCGCGTCCTCGACCTGGGGGCCGCGTTCGGCGTTGCCGGGGCGTGAGGTGTCGCGACCGGTCTTCTCGGCAGCCTCGCCGTGCGGGGCGCGGCGCACGGCGGCCGGCTTCTGCCGCCCCGGCCTTGGCGGCTCCGTCGTTTGTGGTCGGCCCTGCGGCGGGGCCCGATCGCAGCACGTCGAGGGGCTGGCCCACAGCGGTGACGGGCCTACCTGTGCCGGGCGGCCTTCGCCTGCCGGTGCGGCATCCGGGACGCCTCGGGCACCGCCGTGCGGGCGCAGTGCCGGCCCGCCGGATCCCGGGGCGGGAGACCCCGCCCGCCGGGGCGGACGGGCCGACGGCCTACCGGCGCATCACGGTCGGCTCCTGGCGGCGCAGGAGGCGGGCGACGACGAAGGCCATGACGACCGACAGGGCGGCCATCGCGCCCATGTCCAGGGCCCACACCCAGGGGTCGGGCCGGAACAGCGGGTCGGAGGTGATGCGGCCCGGGACCAGGGCGCCCAGATCGAGCGTCGCGGCCATCGCCGCGAGTCCCCAGCGCGCGGGCACCAGCCAGGAGAACTGCTCCAGCCCCGGCACCCCGTGCAGTTTCAGCAGCGCGCCGCAGAAGACAACCTGCACGAGGGCGACGAGCACCAGCAGCGGCATGGTCACCTCCTCCTTGCGCACCAGCGCCGAGACGACCAGGCCGAGCATCATCGACGTGAAGGCCAGTAGTGCCGCGGCCGCCGTGATCTCCAGCAGCGGGCTGGTGAAGACCCCGCTGCCGCCGCCCGGTCTGAGCCGGGCCCCGACGAGCGCGACCATCGTCAGGACGACCGCCTGGACGACCGTGATCAGCCCCAGCACCGCGATCTTGGAGCAGAGATAGGCCGACCGGGACAGGCCGACCGCCCGCTCCCGCCGGTAGATCACCCGTTCCTTGACCAGTTCGCGCACCGCGTTGGCGGCGCCCGTGAGCACCGCGCCGACACACAGGATCAGCAGCACGTTGAGCGTGTTCTGCTGCGTCAGCGCGCCGCCGGCCAGGGCGCGGGCCATGCCCCCCATGACGAACGGCAGCGCGACCATGATCGCCAGGAAGGTGCGGTCGGCCGCGAGCGACGCCGTGTAGCGGCGCACCAGCGTCCACCACTGGCCGCCCCAGTGCTGGGGCTTGGGCGGTGCCACGGCCGGGCGGGAGGTGGGGCCGGGCGGCTCCATCTGCTCCATCGCGTCGGTGACGTACTCGTCGTGCAGCGTGGAGGACTCGTACTGGCCCGCCCAGTCCCGCCGCCGTTCGTTCTCGAACGCCTCGAAGGCCTCCGGCCACTGCCGGAAGCCGAAGAACGGCAGTGTCTCGTCCGGCGGTCCGTAGTACGCCATGCGTCCGCCCGGCGCCATGACGAGCAGCCGGTCGCAGACCTCCAGGCTGAGCACGCTGTGGGTCACCACGACCACCGTGCGGCCGTCGTCGGCGAGCCCGCGCAGCATCGTCATCACCGAGCGGTCCATGCCCGGGTCCAGCCCCGAGGTCGGCTCGTCCAGGAAGAGCAGGGACGGCTTGGTCAGCAGTTCCAGCGCCACGCTCACGCGCTTGCGCTGGCCGCCGGAGAGGGTGTGGACGGGCTGGCCGGCACGGGCCCGCAACCCGAGTTCGGCGATCACCTCGTCGACCCGGGCCTCCCGTTCCTCCCGGGCGGTGTCACCGGGGAAGCGCAGCTCGGCGGCGTACAACAGGGCGCGACGGACGGGCAGTTGGAGATGCAGGATGTCGTCCTGCGGCACGAGGCCGATGCGCTGGCGCAGATCGGCGTACTCGCGGTACAGATCGCGGCCGTCGTAGAGCACCGTGCCCCGGTCCGCCGGGCGCAGCCCCGTCAGCGCGTTGAGCAGCGTCGACTTGCCGGAACCGCTGGGGCCCACGACGGCGAGCAGGCTCTTCTCGCCGACGGGGAAGGAGATGTTGTCCAGCAGCGTCCTGCTGCCGCCCTCCACCGTCACCGACAGGTCGCGGACGCACAGCGACACCTCGCCGGTGTCGGTGAACTGCTGGAGCTTGTCGCCCACCAGCCGGAAGACCGCGTGGCCGACGTCGATGATGTCGCCCTGGTGCACCGTCGCCCGCTCCACGGGCTGGCCGTCCAGATAGGTGCCGTTGTGGCTGTGCAGGTCGACGATCTCGTAGCCGCCGCCGGCCAGCGCCCGCAGTTCCGCGTGGTGCTGGGAGACCAGCAGGTCCTCGACGACCAGGTCGTTGTCGGGCGCACGCCCGATGTGGATCGTGTCGTCGGGCAGCGGCCGCACCGACGTCGGCTGCCGGAACGTGCCGGTCGCCAGCGGCGAGGCGATCGGGGGCGGCCGGTAGACCGGTGCGGCCGAGGCCCGGGTCAGCCGGGCCCACGGCCCGGTCAGCGGATGGCCGAAGCGGACGACACTGCCCGCGCCCACACCCCACTGGCGGACGTACCTGCCGTCCGCGAAGGTGCCGTTGGAACTCCCGGCGTCCTCCAGGACCCACTGCCCGGCGACCGTGCGCAGGACGGCGTGGTGCCACGAGACACGGGGGTCGTCGAGGACGATGTCGCTGTCCGGATCACGGCCGACGCGGTACATCCTGCCCGGGACCAGGACCAGGGTGTCCCCGGCGGTCTCCAGCACGAGTTCGGGCGCGGACGGCGCGAGTCGGCGCTCAGCCACACCGTCGATCGTAGTCGCGCGCCGCCCGTCCCGCCCGGCCGCGCGGCCTCACCACTCGGTCGGCGCGTAGTCCTTGAGGAAGACCCCGTGCAGGTCCTCGCCCAGTTCGCCGCGGACGATCGGGTCGTAGACCCGGGCCGCGCCGTCGATGAGGTCGAGCGGGGCGTGGAAGCCCTCGTCGGCGAGCCGGGACTTCTCCGGGTGCGGCCGCTCGTCGGTGATCCAGCCGGTGTCGACGCTGGTCATCAGGATGCCGTCGGTCTCCAGCATCTCCCGCGCGCTGGTGCGGGTCAGCATGTTGAGGGACGCCTTGGCCATGTTGGTGTGCGGGTGGCCGGGGCCCTTGTAGCCGCGGCTGAACTTGCCCTCCATGGCGGAGACGTTCACCACGTAGGTGCGGCGCGCGGGTGAGGCGGCCATGGCAGGGCGCAACCGGCTGACCAGGATGAACGGGGCGGTCTCGTTGCACAGCTGCACTTCGAGCATCTCGACCGGGTCGACCTCGCCGACCGCGCGGCTCCAGCTGTTCTCCGCGTCCAGGTCGGGGATCAGGCCGCCGGCGTCGATCGCGGTGCCCGCCTCGATCCGGGCGAGCGAGGCCGAACCGCTGACCAGCGCCAGCTCCGTGACCTCCTGGGCGCGCGCCGCGCCGTCCCGGCGCGGGCCGGGCAGGGCCGGCTGGGCGCCGCTCCCGAACGTGCCGAGGACCTCGGAGACGGGCAGTTCACCGGCGGGCAGCGGCGCCGACTCGGCGGCCACCAGCTCGGCGTACGCCTGCGGGGAACGGCGCACGGTCTGCGCCGCGTTGTTGATCAGGACGTCGAGCGGGCCCTCGGCGGCGACCGAGTCGGCCAGTGCCACGACCTGGGCCGGGTCGCGCAGGTCGATGCCGACGATCTTCAGCCGGCTGATCCACTCGTCGCTGTCGGGCATCGCCTTGAAGCGGCGGATCGCGTCGGCCGGGAAGCGCGTGGTGATCGTCGTGTGCGCGCCGTCACGCAGCAGGCGCAGCGCGATGTACATGCCGATCTTCGCCCGGCCGCCGGTCAGCAGCGCGCGCCGGCCGGTCAGGTCGGTGCGGGCGTCGCGGCGGGCGCGGTTGAAGGCGGCGCACGACTGGCACAGCTGGTGGTAGAAGGCGTCCACCTCGACGTAGCGCTGCTTGCACACGTAGCAGGAGCGCGGCCGCTGCAGCACGCCCGCGATCTCGCCCAGCGTCGACGAGGAGGGCAGCAGCCCCTGGGTCTCGTCGTCGATGCGCTCCGCCGAGCCGGTCGCGGTGGCCTCGGTGACGAACTTGTCGTGGGCGGTCTTGGACGCCCGCCGCTCCTGGCGGCGGCGCTGCTTCACGGTCCGGTAGATGCCCGCCGTGGCCTTGCGGACGGTGATCGCGTCCGGGTGGTCCACCGGCAGGTCGTCCAGTTCCCGCAGGACGCCGAGGCACAGCTCCAGACGCTCCGGGTCGATGCCGGGGACGCCCTCCCACGTCGTTGCCGTGCCCTGCTCGTTCTCGGTCGCCGTCATGCCCGCCGTCGTCCCCGGTTCGTGTGTTCCCGCTGCTTCCTGGGGAACTGTACGAAACGCGGCGGCGGACGGCCAAAAACTCGGCGGCCTTGAGGACTTTGGTCCCGTGCTCCCACGCCGCGCGGTCGCTCCGCGTGACCGCTCACGTGACGTGACGGCCGCCGGGCGCGGGATCACTCGAGGGGCGCGGTGGCCTCGCTCTCGTACGCGTAGTCCCAGGGCTCGTCGGCCATGTGCTCCAGGCGCTTGTAGAAGGCCGCACTGTCGGGCCACGCCTGGTGCAGCCCGGCGTCCTGCACGGTGATCGCCATCGGGTCGTACAGGATGCCCTCGGGGGGCGGGCCCCCGGCTACCAGGGCGATGCCGAGTGTGAGACCGTCCCCGGGGCCGCCGTGGAGTCGGATCCTGGTGGTCATGGAGTCACCTCCTGATCCCATGATCTCTCGGGATCGCCCGTGGGGGGAGGTTTGGTGAAGAAGCCCCGTCCCGCCCGGCCTCGGCCGGACAGTGCGTGAGAGATCGGTTACGTTACGCTCCCGGCCCGCTCCAACCCCACGAGGAGCACGTGTGCGTGCCTTCAGTCTGCCCGCACTGGTCCCCGCGACCCATGTCGGCGGGCTCGCCGACGTCGTGTTCGAGGACGCGGCGCGGGTGCCGGACGAGGTGCGGATGGGCCGCAAGGAGGACGGCCGGTGGCAGGACGTGACCGCCGCCACGTTCCGTGACGAGGTCATGGCGCTGGCGCGGGGGCTGCTCGCGCACGGCGTGCGCTTCGGCGACCGGGTCGCGATCATGTCGCGGACCCGGTACGAGTGGACCCTCTTCGACTTCGCCCTGTGGACGATCGGGGCCCAGCCGGTGCCGGTCTACCCGACCTCCTCGGCCGGGCAGCTGCGCTGGATCCTGCACGACACCGGTGCGGTCGGCTGCGTGCTGGAGCACGAGGACCACGCCATGACCCTCGGCTCGGTGATCGAGCACCTGCCCGCCGTGACGCGGGTCTGGCAGCTGGACAACGGGGCCGTCAAGCAGCTCATGGCGGACGGCGAGCGGATCGGCGAGGACGTGGTGCACCGGCACCGGCTGGCGGTCACCCCCGACGCCGTCGCCACCGTGATCTACACCTCGGGGACCACCGGCCGCCCGCGCGGCTGCGTGCTCACCCACGGCAACTTCATGGCCGAGTGCGACAACGTCATCGCCCACTGGCGGACGATCTTCGAGACCGGCACCGCGGAGCCGCCCTCGGTGCTGCTCTTCCTGCCGCTGTCGCACGTCTTCGGCCGCATGATCCAGATCTGCGCGGTCCGGGCCGGGGTGCGGCTGGGCCACCAGCCGGACATGTCGGCGGCCGCGCTGCTGCCCGATCTCGCCGACTTCCGGCCGACGTTCATGCTCGCCGTCCCGTACGTCTTCGAGAAGGTCTTCAACGCCGCGCGGTCCAAGGCCGAGGAAGGCGGCAACCTCGGCGTCTTCGACCGGGCCGCCGACGTCGCGGTGCGCTTCGCCGAGGCCCGCGAGCGACGCGCCTTCGGCACCGGCCCCGGGCCGAGCGCGGCGCTGCGCGTCCTGCACCGGATCTACGACCGGCTGGTGTACGCCAGGGTGCGCGAGGCCCTGGGCGGCCGGGTCCGCAACGCGGTCAGCGGCGGCTCGACGATGGGGCGCTGGCTGGGGCTGTTCTTCGAGGGCGCGGGCGTGACGGTCTACGAGGGGTACGGACTGACCGAGTCCACCTCCGCCGCCACCGCCAACCCACCCGGCAAGGTGCGCTACGGCACGGTCGGGCACCCCGTGCCCGGCACCTCGGTGCTGATCTCCGAGCAGGACGAGATCCTGCTGCGCGGCCCGACGGTCTTCTCCGGCTACCTCGGCGACCCGCAGGGAACCGCCGAGGCGCTGCGCGAGGGCTGGCTCGCCACCGGCGACCTCGGTTTCCTGGACGAGCAGGGGTATCTGACCATCACCGGCCGCAAGAAGGAGATCATCGTCACGACCAGCGGCAAGAACCTCTCGCCCGCGGTCCTGGAGGAACGCGTCCGCGAGCACCCGCTGATCGAGCACTGCCTGGTCATAGGCAACGACCGGCCCTACGTCACCGCGCTGGTGACCCTCGACGGCGAGGCCGCCGCACGCTGGCTGCGGCTGCGCGGCAGGCCCCCGGCCGGGCTGCGCGAGCTGGTGCGCGACCCGGAGGTGGAGGCGGAGGTGCGGCGCGCGGTGTCGGCGGCCAACACGCGGGTGTCGAAGGCGGAGTCGATCCGTGCCTTCCGCGTGCTGGCCGCCTCCTTCACCGAGGAGGAGGGTCTGGTCACCCCGTCGCGCAAGCTCGTCCGCCGGGCCGTCGAGGAGGCCTACGCTGCCGAGATCGACGCGATGTACGGGCGCTGAGCGGCGCCGGGGGCGTCACGGCTTGGGGAGCGTGCACCCCGCCAGGCCGAGATTGAACTGGTTCCCGGTGGTCACGCACGCGCCGATCCCGTACGTCTCCTCGGCGTAGTTGATGCCCTGGCGGACCGTGACCGTGCCGTTCTGGTCCACCTCGCAGGGGTTGTTGAGGGTGCAGCGGCCGCCGTCCTCGTTGCCCGTGTTGTTGATCGCCACGACCTTGCCGGTCGAGGTGTCGATCACCGGTGAACCGGAGGTGCCGCCGATGGTGTTGCACGCGGAGGTGTAGCGGACCGAGTCCTTCCAGGTCCAGTCGCCCTCCTTGAGCCGGTAGACGAAGCCGTCGATGTTGCAGGTGTAGATGGTCTTCCAGTAGCCGGAGACCACCTTGATCGCGGCGCCTTGCACGGGATGGGCGGCCGAGAGCTCCAGCGCGGAGATGCCGTAGGAGGACTGGATCTGCGCGTAGGTGCGGTTGAGTTGGTACACCGAGATGTCGGTGTCGGTCATCGTCGCGTAGGCGAGCTTGGTGGCCCGCAGCGTGGCGATGTTGCGGCCCGAGGCGTTGAGCAGCCCGAAGGTGCGGGTCGAGGACTGGTTGAGCAGCACCTCGCCGGGGTCCAGGAAGCCGCTGGTGAGGCAGTGGCCGTTGGAGAGCACCAGAGCGGGGTCGGTGGACGCCGAGGCCGGGAAGCGGATGAGTGAGCCGGAGCAGTTGCTGAGCGACACCGTGCCGGCGAAGTTCACGGTGACCGCGGCGGGCGCGGCCGGCGCGGCGTTGCGCACACCGGTGGCGTCCCGGCTCGTGGCCGAGGCGGGCGCGGTGGACAACCCGAGGCAGGCGACTGCCGCGAGGGCGGTCAGAACGGCCGCCAGGGCACCTCTGAGAGGTCGTTTCATGTGGGGGGTCCTCTCGAGACCGAAGTTCTTTCGGTTTTGGCATGGACATTGTCATGACTCGAGAGGGACCGGACAAGAGGGCATGGCGCAGCCCCAACCCGGGGGCCGGCGGCGGCCGTTGCGCACGACGCGACGGTGCCCGTCCCCCCGGGGGCGGGGACGGGCACCGTGGGATCCGCGGGCGCTGGGCGTCAGGGGAGGCTCGCGGCCGGCTCGGCCGCTTGCACGACGGGGGACGGGATGACGACCGGCGGCGCCACCTCGACGACCTCGATCACCTCGGCCGACGCCGGTACCGGTACCGGCAGCAGCTCGGGCTGCCGTGCGGCGGGCACCTCGACCCGGTGCGCCGCCCGGTCCGCCGCGAGGGCGAGGGCGCGGCGGTCGGGCCACGTGCCCGCGGGGATCGCGGGGAGCACCGACACCTCGGCGTTCAGCCCGCGGCCCGCCACCACCCGGTGCACCGAGTCCATCAGCGTGTCCTCCCCGACGAACGCCGGGGCCATGCTGCGCGACCCGTCCGCCAGCCGGTAGTGGATCCGGATGGGCTGCACGTCGGCACCCGCGTCCACTGCCGCCTGGAACAGCGCACGGCGGTAGCGGCCCTCCTCACGGCCGCACCAGGTGCTGCCCTCCGGGAAGGCGACGACCGTGGCCCCGCCGCGCAGCGCCTCCCGCACTTCGCCGACGGTGTCCGGCAGGGTCCGGAACCGCTCGCGGTCGATGAAGATCGTCCGGCCGAGCACGCACAGCGGGCCGAGCACAGGCCAGCCCCGGATCTCCGACTTGGCGACGTTGCGTCCCGGGAGGACGGAGGCGATCAGCAGGATGTCCATCCAGGACACGTGGTTGGCGACCACCAGCAGCCCCCGGCCGCGCTCGCGCGCCGCCGGTGGGACCGGCACCCGGACCTCCATGCCGAAGGCCGTCACCACCGACCGCATCCACGTGCGGACCAGGGAGTCGCGCAGCGCCGGAGGGCAGAGTACGGCCACCGGGACGGCCAGGACGATCCCGATCAGCAGCACCACGGCCACGGTGACGTAGCGCACCGTCCGGCGCAGCCGGCCCACCAGGGGACCTTCGCCGGTCACGCAGGCCTGCGGGGTGCAGGGCGAGACCGGCGACCACCATGTCGCGGCCATCAGGAGCTTCCGAGGGAGCCGAGCGAACCGATTGCGCCGAAGTGGCGCAGGTAGCGCTCGTCCGTGCGCTCCAGCGACAGCAGGATGAACAGGTCGGCGACACCGAACTCCGGGTCGTAGGCGGGCTCGCCGCAGATCCAGGCGCCCAGCCGCAGGTAGCCGCGGAGCAGCGCGGGCAGCGCGGCACGGGCCGGGCGGGTCAGGCCCGTCGGGTCCCAAGGGCGGTGCGGGGTGACCCGGTACTCCTCGGGGGCCATGTACTTGGCCGAGACCCGGTCCCAGACGCCGGCCGCTGTCGAGCCGCCGTCGGCGAGCGGCACCGAGCAGCAGCCGGCCAGCCAGTTGTGGCCGGTGGTCGCCATGTAGCGGGTGATGCCGCCCCACATCAGCGCGACGACGGCACCGTCGCGGTGGTCGGGGTGCACGCAGGAGCGGCCGACCTCGACGAGGTCGTGCTGGATCGGGGCGAGCCGGGCGAGGTCGAACTCGCTCTCGGAGTAGGTGCGCCCCGCGCGGCGGGCGTTGGCGGGGGTCAGCAGCCGGTAGGTGCCCACCACGTCGCCGGTGTGGTCGTCCTTCACCAGCAGGTGGTCGCAGAAGGCGTCGAGGGCGTCGACGTCCAGGCCCGGTTCGGGCGTGTCCAGCACGGCGCCCATTTCCCCGGCGAACACCTGGTGCCGCAGACGCTGCGCGGCCCGCACCTCGGCCTCGTCCTGGGCGAGGCTCACCGAATAGCGGGGGCGTTCGACGACGTTGTCGACAACGGGAGCGAGTTCGTACGAAGCGGTCATGGCGCGATTCCCTGGTCAGGGGGACGGGGACACCCCTATCTGTCCCGTCGGCGCCTTGCCTTGGCATGTCCTTTGCGGAGAGTGGAGATGTGCGCTCGCTGAATCACTGGGGGCGCGGTGCCGTTCGGTGCCGCTTCACCCGGAAAGCGCGCCCAAGCGGCCTTCGAGCAGCAGCAGCAGTTCGCCGAGGATTTCGGCCAGCTCGTGGCGCCGTCCGTCCGGCAGCCCGGACAGCAGACCCTCCTCGTACGCGAGCTGCTCCGGGAGCAGGCGGTCCACCAGCGCCAGGCCGGTGGGGGTCAGCCGCAGGTGCGAGACCCGGCGGTCGCGGTCGTCCGGCCGGCGCCCGATCAGGCCGCGCTCCTCCAGCACCTTGATCCGCTTGGTGACCGCCGCCCCCGACGCGAAGGTTTCACGTGCCAGACGTCCGGGCGTCAGTTCGCCGCCGACGCGGCGCAGCGCGCAGAGGATGTCGTACTCCGGTCGGGTGAGGCCTTCGCGGTTCAGTGGCGCGTCGACGGCGAGTTGCAGGAGCGCGGTACTCCGGTTCAGGCGCCCGATCACGGCGACGGGCGCGAAGTCCAGCTCCGGGTGCACGCCCTGCCACTGGCGCAGCACCGTCGCGACGGCGTCCTCCACGCGCGATGTCCTTCCCTCGTACGCCGGCGGCTCCGGCGGCGTCCGCATGATCGTACGCGTCGTCAAGCAGCGGTGACGGACCGGCCACCGCGGCGGCCCGCCAGCGCGAGGTGCCCGCGCCGCTCCGCGTCGGTGATCCGCTCCTCGGGCAGGGGGCCGCTCCACCACTCGCCGGAGGCGGTGTCGGCCGCCTCGCGCAGCTCCAGCAGGGCCGCGGTGAGCCGGGGCTCCCGCGGCAGCGGGGCGGCGAGCTCGTCCTCCAGTCGGTCCAGGGCGGTGCCGACCCGCCGTCCGGCGCGCCGGTTCGGAACCGCGAAGCACACCACGAGCCCGGCGGCCGCGCCCACGACGGTGTCCAGCCAGCGATCGGCGACCAGCCGGCCCGCGGGCTGCATGCCGGCGAACTCGGTCATGATCATGGCCATCGGCGTCACGAACGCGCTGGCCAGCCAGTAGTTGCGGGCGATGGTGGCCTCCGCCGCGAAGTTGCACGCCAGCGCGGTCACGACCAGGGCACCCGCGCCGGCGGCCGTGAAGGGCACGAGCGCGGTGAACAGCAGCACGCCCAGCAGATTGCCCACGACGCGCTGGAGCGCCCGCCGCCAGGACAGGGCGGTGTTGGCGGCCAGCACGGCGGCGGCGGTCACGACGGCCCAGTACGGACGGTCCACGCCGAGCGCCGCCGACACCCAGCCCGCCGCCGCGCTGCCGAGGCCGACCCGCAGGCCGATCGGGGCCAGGTGCCGCATCGAGGGGCCGTGGAACGGCGCCGGCGGCGGCCCGGTGCGGGCTTCCCTGTCCGTCGCGACGCCCGCGGCCCCCGGCAAGGCCCGTGCCGTGCGCAGTTCCCGGGCCCAGGTGGCGAGTCGTCGCGCCCCCGCGGGGCCGGTGGCATCGGCGCGGGCCAGCAGCCGCTCCAGCCCCGCGCGGTGGGCGCCCGGCGCGGCGGCCCGCAGCGTGTGCCACGCGGCGTTCACGGCCGCGGTCGCCTCGTGCCGGGCCCGCGCCGCGCTCCCGTCGTCGGCCAGGACCCGCGCCCGGGCCTCCAGCGCCCGCGCCACGGCGGCGCGCTCGGGACCGTGCGGGCGCACCAGCGCCGGCGCCATGCCCACCAGCCAGGCGACGGCCCCGCCCAGCACCATCAGCCCCACGTGCGCGGGCACCTGCGCCGGGGTCTGCGGCACGAACGCGGCGCTCGCCGCGACGAAGGTGAAGATCACGTTCCCCGGCGGCCCGATCCGCGTCGCGTCGCACACCACCTTGTGCGCCGCGGCAAGCGCCGCCGCGACGGCGACCCGCACCGCCGTCACCTCCGTCAGCGCGGCCGTTGTCAGCGCGACCGCGCCGCCGGCCGCCATGCCCAGCACGACCAGCGCGAGCGTCCGCGCCCGCGCGGCGTACGGCAGCCCGTGCCCGTACAGCGCGCACAGCCCACCGCCCGCCGCATAGAGCACCAGGTCCAGCCGCCCCAGGGCCAGCAGCACCCCCTCCACGATCCCCACGGCGACGACCACGCTGACGGCCCGCTGATGCCAGAGGTCCTGGACCGTGCGCAGCCGCAGGGCGTCGCGGAGGGGGTGGAAGAGGTTCGGCATGCCTACAAGCTTAACAGGTGTTTTACTCGTGAAATAATCCTCGAAGGCTGCACGCGGGCCGGTCGTTCAGGTGAGCAGGCCTCGAAGGACCACCTCGGCCAAGGCGGCGGTCTTTTGCCGCCACTCGTCGGTCGATGAATCTCCCGCTTCATTCATGCGGTGCACGAGTTGTCTTTGGGTCATGACGACCGCGGGCCCGGTGAGTGCACTGAACAGGACGTCCATACTCATGGCCGGCATTCGGCCCGAAGTCATGAGTCGCTGAGCGAGTGGTTCGAGCTTTGCCATGAATCGGCCGGTGTACTCGCTGTAGAGATAGTTCAGCCGGTCGGACGCGAAAACGGACTCGTCGGAGATGATGCGGTTCGCGTGGGGCATGTTCGCGGCCAGGGAGTGGAAGGTTCTGACGGCGCACGTGAACTTCTCGACGTCCTCGAGGTCGCCGTCGAGGATGGTGATGAGCTGCTGGATCGGTGCCCTGAGGGCGTGGTCGAGCGCCGCGCGCCAGAATTTTTCCTTCGATCCGAAGCGGTCGTTGATGAAGTTGTGGTTGACGCCCATGCGCTTGGCCAGTTCGCGGACGGACGCGCCCGAGTAGCCCAATTCGGCGAATGCTTCAAGACCGCGCTGAAGGATCTCGGAATCGTCGAGGTCGACCTGCGGCGCTCTCGTCCGGCGGTGGTGGTCCGACCTGTCGTCCATCGCGCCCTGTTGCGCCACTGAAACCCCAACTCATCCTTCTGATTTCTTACGGGCCGAGCGGCGGAATGCCGGAGGACACCGTAAGTTCCTTCACTTTCCACATGGTTCGCGACGGCCCTCTTCCCGGCGACGAGATGCGGCGTCCGATCGGAAGATTACCGCCGCCCCTTGACGGGGGCAGGTAGCGGTCCGGTCAGGTGTGCTGCGGATCGGGGTGGGACCCCCGCTCCTGACAGCTGTCAGGAGCGGCTGGTCTGACAGCTGTCAGGCGCCGGGGTCGACCGCGCCTGTTTCCCTTATGAGGAGTCCTGGGTGAGCCTTCCCATGCCGCAGATAGACACCGACGACCCTCGCTGGACGAAACGTGGAGCCATCCACGTGCCCGCCGGCGAAGGCATCACCAAGTGGGTGTCCGACAACGTCTACTCCGTCAAGGTCCACACCGACATCACCGACGGGCACTTGGGTTTCGTCGAGGCGGATGTACCGCCCGGCGCGGGGCCGGTGGCACATGTCCACAACCGCAACAGCGAAGCCTTCTACCTGCTGGACGGTGAACTCGAGTTCCTCAACGGGGACGAGAAGATCATCGCGCGGTCGGGGGACTTCCTCTACGTCCCGCCGGGCATCCGGCACCGCTTCCTGAACAAGAGCACCCGTCACGCCAAGATGCTCTTCCTGTTCACCCCCGGCGGCCCCGAGGTCCTCTTCATGCGGGGCGACGAGCCCGTACCCGGCGTGCCGGCGCCCCTGTGGGACGGCGAGCGGTTCGCCGCGTACGGCGCATCGCTCGCCGACCTGGACGTCGACTCACCCGTGATGCCGGAGAGCTGACCTGGTGTCCGCGACGGCTGCATCTCCGTGAGGTGCAGTAGGCGACCAGTCGCCTACAGGTCGTATCGATGTCGCGCCCCGCAAGAGCGAGTGGTGGCAGCACTACCGCGGCCCGCGCGCGGACGTGGACCGGATCAGCCGGCCCCAGGGCCCCGATCCGGTCCGCGTCCCGTGTTCAGTGTTGGGGGACGTCGGGTGACGTCGGGTGACGTCGGGGATCTCCAAAAGTTCGGGCACCGTAAACCCGCCGATGATCTTGTGCTCGCCGGTGTGTTCCGTTTGGTGAAAAAATGGGCGAACCATTGAGGTTGGATTGCGATCCGGCCGTCGCGGTCGTCGCGACCTTCCTCGAGATTCCCGGATTCGCGCTCTCGACCCCTGATGTCCCAGGTCCACTGATCTACCGAAACCTCCTATGCGATTTCCAGGACGAAAGCCCCGCCTGCAACTGCCGCGGCAGTTCTACGGCGTCTGGGCCGCCGTGACCGTCTCCAGTCTGGGTGACGGCATGCGGCAGGTTGCCCTTCCCCTGCTCACCGCCGACCTCACCGACGACGCCCGGCAGGTCGCCCTGGTGGCTTTCGCGGGACAACTTCCGTGGCTCCTGGTCAGTTTGCTGTCCGGTGTCCTCGCGGACAGGCTCGAGCGCCGTCGTGTGCTGTGGCTCGTCGACATGGCGCGGGCAGTGACCATGGCCGGTGTCGCTCTGCTCACGGTGTTCGACGCCCTGTCGATCCCCTTGCTGGCAGGGGTCGCCTTTCTGCTCGGCTGCGGCCACACGCTCTACAGCGGCTCCTGGGCCGGCCTCGTGCCCTCCTTGGTGGCGCCCGAATCGCTGACCAAGGCGAACGCCCGCCTCCAGGCGAGCTGGTTGATCGCCGGGAGCCTGCTGGGCGCCCCGGTGGGAGCGGTGCTCTACGAGATCACACCGGCACTCCCGCTCGGCATTGACACCTTGTCATTCATGGCATCCGCGGGATTCATTCTGCTGATGACGGGCGGCCCTCCGGCCAGGCCCGGAGACGCTCCTTCCGAGCGGCGGTCCCTGCGTGAGGACGCCCTGAACGGTCTCGGCTGGTTGTGGCGGCACGCTCTGCTGCGTCGTGTGTGCGCCATGTCCGCTCTGGTCAATCTCGTGGTGGCCGGCCTGATGTCCGTTCTGGTGCTGTACGCGCGGCAGACCCTGGAACTGGGAAGCTCCGGCTACGCCCTGCTGGTGTCGGTGTTCGCGGTCGGCGGGATCGCGGGTGTGCCGCTCGCGTCCTACCTGGGGATCCGGCTCGGCCCGGTCCGCGTGCTGTGGCTCGGCTCGTTGATCATGGGGGGCATCTGCGCCGGCCTCGGCCTGGCCGGGTCCGCCACCGCAGCGGTGCTGTTCGTCGCCTGCTACGGGGCGGTGAGCCTGGTGTGGAACGTCACCGCGGCCACACTCCGCCAGTCGCAGGTTCCGGAGAGTCTGCTGGGCCGGGTCTCCATGACCTTCCAGATGGTCAATGTGGGCTCGGGCGCCCTGGGGGTCCTGCTGACAGGGCTGGTCTACTACGGCATCGGCCCCCGGGCTTCCTTCCTCGCCGGAGCGATCCTGCTGTGCCTGGCCGGCGCGTTTCTCATCGGCTCCCGTGTCGAGGTCGCCGTCGACGAACCCGCCGGGGCGCCGGCCCGCTGAGCGCCTCACGGCTTTCGACCGGTCCCGGTATGCCCCGCGGAAACGAGGTCGAGCGGTGCAGCAACGCGCGCCAAGGATCCAAGGCCGTGGCGACGTGGCCGGGTCCGCGGAGTGGACGGTATCAATCGACTCGCGCCGGCGTCCGTAAAGGGGATTGGTTCGAGGATGAATCGGATGCTCCGGCGGCAGTTGCTCGCCGCGAGGCGCTGGCCGGTACCGGGGCGGGCTGACCAGCCTTCGACGCGACCGCTCACAGGGGACGGAACATTGTCGAGCGGTGCTTCGCCAGGCTGAGGCAATTCCGATCGGTGGCAACCAGGTTCGACAGACTCACCACCCGCTACCGGGCCGGACAAGACCAAATAGGGAAAGAGTTAGAGCGAGCGAAGGGCGTGGCCGAGGTCAGGGCCGTAGTTGCCCCAGCACTGGATGTCACCGGTGTCGGACACAAGGTCGCCGAGATACCAGTCGCCGTCGTCGGCCCGCACCGCGCAGAGGCCCTCCAGGTTTATCGCGCAGTCGGCTTGGAGGGGTTCGCCGTGCAGGGTGACGGTGCCGAGGGTAGTGAGAAACTGGGCTTGTGGGCAGCCAGTGGCGCGCTGAATGTCGGCCATGGTCCACGGCTCGGGCAGGCGCTCGTCGCGGGGCTCGGTAGCCGGGGGCAGTTCCACCACGGCGTGGCCCAGGTACGGCCGGATCCACTCACCGTCGCGTTCTGTGCCGAGCACACCGCCGAGGAAGGCCATCTCGAATGTCCCGGTGGGCGTCTCCCAGCGGAACGGGACGCGGGAGACGTGCGAAGGGAAGTCCTCATCGTCGGTGGTTCCCGGGCCGAACGACTGCTTGGGAGACGGTCCGTCGTCGGTGTATCGGTGGGCGAAGAAAGCGGTGATCCAGCCAGTGACCCTGTCGCCGCCGGACGCGGACTCCCACTTGTAGAGCGAACGCCAGAACTCCTGGTCGACACCCCACCCCGAGGCCGTCGCGCTGATCGAGTCCAGCACCGGGTGCAAGGCGGCGAACCACGGCCGCAGGCCTTCGAACCATCCCTCCAGCTCCCGCACCCGGCCCGCCAGCAGGCGCCAGTCCCGGTCCGTGCCCTCCAGCCGGATCCGGGGAATGCCGCAGAGCGAGGTCCACCGGAAGCGGTAGTACGGGCTGACCACGTCCATCAGCGTCACCAGCGCGGCAGTGGCGTCGGTGGGGGTGGTGGTCGAGAAGTCGGGCTGGAACAGGTCGGCTACCTCATCGCCGATGCGGGCGCGCAGGGACTGTTGGACCAGGTTGATCGAGCGCTCCCAATCCAGCGGGGCCAGGTCGTCGCGGACGGCGATGGTCTGCGGGTGCTCCGGCGTTTCGGTGAAGAGTCCCGCATATGTTCTGGAGTTCAGGCGGACGTGGACGGCTACCTCGTGCACGACGGCGTACCAGAGCAGGTCGGGTGAGAGGCTCAGCGGCAGGTGAGCCGTGAAGCACAGGTGGACGGCGCGCAGCAGGAGGCTGGAGGTGGGCTCGGTGATCTCCGGAACGTCGGTGGACCAGCCGACGAGGCGATCGGTGCTGCGGTGGTGGAAGCGCGCCTGGTCGCGCAGCACAGCCCGCAGGAAGCGCTCGTTGCCGAGTTCGGTGAGCTCGGAAGCGAGCCGAGCGGCCTCGGTGTCTTCAGCGAGCGGCAGGTCTATCTCGAAAGCCATCCGTATCCCCCAGAAACCGTGATCGGCCCTGATCCTAAAAGGCTGATGAGCCCCTTGGTTCTGTCCCACCGCTCGCGTGACCCAAGAGACAAGCGGTGTCGGTGAGCCCCCCTCGTCCCACCTTTGACCACCCCGGAGGGCCGTTCGACGATCAGGACGGTGTCCGACGGCAGCAGCGGAGTCCGCTGGCCGTGACGCTCACCGCGCTTGCTGCGCGACCTTCCGAAGATGTCGCACACCATCGCCCGCGACGGTGTGCCCGTGCAGTGACTGCCCAAGGCACAGGTGCGGTGGAATCGACGCCGTGATCCGCATTCGATCGGTGCCTTCGATGGGCACGCCGCGTGACGCGTGGGGCCCACGCGCGAGATCGCGCGTGGGCCACGACGTTCACTGCGGATGCCTCGCCAAGGCGGCGGCCAGCACGGTCCCCACCTGACGCAGGGGCTCGGGCTTGGTCATGTCGTTGTGCGCGGCGGCGACGGGATGGATGTGCAGGCGCCCGGTGAAGTGCGGCGCCCACCGCTGGAGGACCTCTTCCTGGGGGTAGCCGGTCCCGGTCGCCGGGAAGTGGACGATGTCGCCGGCGAAGTGTCCCGGCGTCGTCTGCCGGACCATCCGCCAGTTGTCGCGGGTGTTCTGGACAACCCCGCGGACGTGGTCCTCGGTCAACTCCTCCAGGTCGGCGATCTCTTCCTTGATGATCCTCAGCGTCCCGGGCACGGTGAGCGGGTGGTCCGCGGTGTCCACCGGGCGTCCCAGGGCACGCAGGAGCTGGACCAGGACGGTGTGGTCGTCGGCCTCTTCATGGACGGCGTCGGCGTCCGGCGGGTAGGCGTCCATCATGGCCAGCAGGGCCACCTCCTGCCCGGCCTGCTGGAGCCGTACCGCGACGGCGTGCGCGAGGTTGCCGCCCATGGACCAGCCGAGCAGGTGGTACGGGCCGCTCGGCTGGACGCCCGTGATGTGGTCGACGTACCAGGTGACCAGCGCGTCGAGGTCGGACGGGGCCGACTCCGCCCGGGTGACGCCCGGAGCCTGCAGTCCGTACACGGGCCGGTCGGCGTCCAGGTGCCGCACCAGACCCACGTAGGGCAGGCCGAAACCACTGGCGGGCGGCAGGCAGAACAGCGGCGGCCGGTCGCCGTGCCCGCGCAGCGCGACCACCGGCTGGAAGAGGTCCTCCTCGGTGCCAGCGCCGAGCAGCGACGCCAGGCCCGCCACGGTCGGGTTCTGGAACACGCTCACGAGGGACAGCTGGATGCCGGTGGCGTTGCGGATCTCACCCAACAGCCGCACGGCGAGCAGTGAGTGCCCACCGAGTTCGAAGAAGTTGTCGTCCACGCCGACCGCGGGAAGGCCGAGGACGTCGGCGAATATCTCGCGGAGCAGGTGTTCTTCGGTAGTGCGCGGTTGCCAGGTCGTGTGCCCGGTGGAGTGCTCCGGGGCCGGAAGCGCGGTGCGGTCGAGCTTGCCGTTCACCGTGACCGGCAGTTCGTCCAGGACGACGATGGCGGAGGGGACCATGTAGTCCGGCAGTACGGCTGACAGGCCGGCGCGGACCTCCGCGGTGTCCACATCGCCGTCCGTGCCGCTCGTCGGCACGAGGTAGGCGGTGAGGCGTTGGTCGCCGGGTTGGTCCTCGCGGACGATGACGGTGGCGTGGGCGATGGCGGGGTGGGTGAGGAGCGCGGCTTCGATTTCGCCGAGTTCGATGCGGAAGCCGCGGATTTTGACTTGGTGGTCGGTGCGGCCGAGGTATTCGAGCTCTCCGTTGGTGTTCCAGCGGGCGAGGTCGCCGGTGCGGTACATGCGTGCGCCGGGTGTGCTGCTGTGGGGGTTGGCGACGAAGCGTTCGGCGGTGAGTGCGGGTCGGTTGAGGTAGCCGCGGGCGAGTTGGCTGCCTGCGAGATACAGCTCTCCTGCGACGCCGGGGGGTACGGGTTGGAGTGCGGCGTTCAGGATGTAGGTCTGGGTGTTCCAGATGGGGCGGCCGATCGGTACGACGCTGGTCGTGTGGGGTTCGCAGGTGTGGGCGGTGACGTCGATGGACGCTTCGGTCGGCCCGTAGAGATTGTGCAGCGGGATCGGCAGCACGGCGTGGAACTGGTCGCGCAACGACGCTGCCAACGCCTCGCCGCTGCAGACCACGGCGCGCAGAGATGTGCACTCGCGGGCCGCGGGTTCGGCGACGAAGACCTGGAGCATGGAGGGGACGAAGTGGGCGATGGTGACGTGCTGGCGCTGGATGAGTTCGGCGAGGTAGTCGGGGTCGCGGTGGCCGCCGGGGCGGGCGACGACGAGGGTGGCGCCTTCCAGGAGGGGCCAGAAGAACTCCCACACGGACACGTCGAAGCCGAACGGGGTCTTCTGTACGACGCGGTCGCTGGGGGTGAGTTGGTAGGCGTGCTGCATCCAGGCGAGTCGGTTGACGACGCCTGCGTGGGGGAGGGTGACGCCCTTGGGTCGTCCAGTGGAGCCTGAGGTGTAGATGACGTAGGCGGGGTGGGCCGGCAGCGGCATCTGGTCGGGGTCGGTGTCGGCCTGCGTCGTCAGATCGGTCGCGGGGTCGTCCAGCACCACCCGTGCCGCGCCCTCGGGCAGTGCGCCCTGGAACTGGCGGGTCGTCACCACCAGGGTCGGCGCGGCGTCGCCCAGCACGTAGGCCACGCGTTCCGCCGGGTACTCGGGGTCGATCGGTACGTACGCGGCGCCGGACTTGAGGACGGCGAGCAGCGTGACGACGAGGTCCGGCGAGCGGTCCATCATCACCGCGACCCGCTGCTCCGGGCCCGCGCCATGCGCCGTCAGCAGTCGTGCCAGCCGGTTCGCCCGGGCGTTGAGGTCCGCGTAGGACAGCGTGGTGTCCTCGAAGACCACCGCGGCCGCGACCGGCGTGCGGGCCGCCTGCGCCTGGAACAGCTCGGGAAGCGTCGCCGGAGGAACGGCACGCGCGGTGTCGTTCCAGTCGGCCAGGATCCGCTTCCGCTCGCCGGTTTCCAGCACCCCGACCTGGTCGAGCGCGGTCGACGGTGCCGTCTCCAGTGCCGTCACGATGGCCTCGGCGGCCGTGGTCACCATCGCGGCAAGGGCGCCCGGATCGATCAGGGACACGGCCTGCGCCTTCACGACGAAGCCCTCACCGGTGTCGTCGATGCTGACGGCGACGGGGAAGTTGGTGCGCTCGCGCGCCTGGAGCAGAGCGACACCGTCAAGCCCGGCGCCGGCGGCGGCAGCCTCGCTGTGGCGGTAGTTGAAGAGCGAGGTGAACAGCGGCGTCTGGGCGGGCACGTTGCTGGCCTGCTGCGCCACCGCCAGCGGGGCGTGCTCGTGCACCAGCAGCTCCGCGAGCTGCCGCTGCATCCCCCGCACTGCCTCCAGCACACCCCCGGCACTTGCGTCCATCCGGACGGGAAGGGTGTTCATGAACAGTCCCGGCACCCGGTCCGAGCCGGCCCCGGCGTTCATCCGGCCGAACAGCACGGTGCCGAACACCACGTCGTCACGCCCGGAAGTGGCCGCCACGACGCGCGCCCAGGCGACGTGGAACAGCGTCGCCGGGCTGACACCCAGGCTCCGCGCCTGCTCCCGCAGCCGCACCGCGAGGCCCGCGTCCATTGGCGTCCGCGCCTCGGTCACGTCACGGCCGTCCCCGAACACGTCCAGCAGGCCGTACGGAGCGGTCGGCTCGCTCACGTCGCCGAGCAGCGCCGCGAAGAAGGCCTCGTGCTCCCGGGCCGACACTCCGAGCCTGGCCTGCCCGACGAACTCACGGAACGGCAGCGGCTCGGGCAGGCTGTCCTGCCGCCCGTCGAGGAAGGCGGCCACCTCACCCATGACCACGTCCAGCGCGGTGTGGTCCTGGATCAGGTGATGGACCTGGAGGACCACCGTCCAGTGGTCCCCGCCCGGCTGCCGGGCCGCATGGGCGCGCAGCAACGGGCCCCGCGAGAGGTCCATGCTCGGCGGGCAAGCTGCGAGGAGCCGTTCCGCCGTGTCCGGGCCGTCATGGTCCGTCTCCGCCGCGAGGTCCACCTCGCGCACGGTGAGCGTCGCCCGGCGCGCCACCACCTGGACCGGCTCGCGCAGCCCCTCCCAGGCGAAGGAGGTGCGCAGGATGTCGTGCCGGTCGACGACCCGCTGCACCGCGCCGAGGAACGCGTCCACCCGTGCCCGGGAGTCGAAGCGCAGCGCGATCGGCAGGACGTAGGGGTCGCTGTCGTTGTCGCTCTCCATCAGCGAGTGGAAGAAGATGCCCTCCTGCAGCGGGGCCAGCGGGTAGATGTCCGCGACGTTGGCTGCCCCTCCCGGAACGGCGGCGGCGATCCGGTCGATCTCCTCAGCGGTGAGGTCGATCAGCGTCACCATCTCCGGCGTGATCGCCGTGGCGCCCTCGGGGATGCCGTTCGGCGGGACGGTCACCTGCCCGGCCGTCGGTTTCACGGCCGCGGCCAGTGCCGCCACCGTCGGGCTGACGAACAGCGAGCGGACATCCACGGCGATGCCCCGCTCGCGAGCCCGCTCCACCAGTGTCACCGCGAGGAGGGAGTGCCCGCCGAGTTCGAAGAAGTTGTCGTCGACCCCGACCCGGGGCAGGTTGAGCACGTCGGCGAACACCGCGCACAGGATCTCCTCCTGGGCGTTGGCCGGGGCCCGGCCGGTGGAACCGGCACCGTAGTCGGGGGCGGGGAGGGCCTTGCGGTCCAGTTTGCGGTTCGCGGTGAGCGGGAGGGCGTCGAGGACGACCACGGCCGAGGGCACCATGTAGTCGGGCAGCTTGCCGGCGACGTGGGCGCGCAGTTCGGCGCCGTCCGTGTCGGTACCCGTGACGACGTAGCCGACGAGGCGCTTGTCGCCGGGCTGGTCCTCGCGCACCACCACTGCCGCTTGGGTGACGGACGGGTGGGCGGCCAAGGCTGCCTCGACCTCGCCGGGTTCGATGCGGAAGCCGCGGATCTTGACCTGGTGGTCGGTGCGGCCGAGGTATTCGAGTTGCCCGTCGGTGCTCCAGCGGGCCAGGTCGCCGGTGCGGTACATCCGCTCGCCCGGCGTGCCGTACGGGTTGGCGACGAACCGCTCCGCTGTCAGCGCGGGCCGGTTGACGTATCCCCGGGCCAACTGCACGCCCGCCAGGTACAACTCGCCCGCGACGCCGGGGGGTACCGGTCGCAGAGCGGAGTCCAGCACGTATGCGCGCATGTTCCACAGGGGCGCGCCGATGGGGGGAACGCCGGCGCCGGACAGGGGGGTGCTGGCCAGCGAGGCGACCGTCGCTTCCGTCGGCCCGTAGATGTTCAGCATGAGCCGGTCGCGGGACCACCGCTCCGCGGTCTCCGGCGGGCACACGTCACCGGCGACCACCAGCGTCATCCCCTCCGGGAGACCGCCCGCGGAGGCGAGCAGCGGCAGTGTCGCGGGCGGCAGGGTCGCGTGGGTGACGCGCTGGCGGGCGACCAGCTGCGCCAGCGGCGCGCCGGGGGACATGTCGTCCGCCGAAGCCAGCACCACGGCCGCACCCGCCAGCCACGCCGGCCACATGTCGGCCACGGAGGCGTCGAAGCTGGGCGAGGCGAACTGGAGCAGCCGGCTGTCCGGGCCGATCCGGAGGCGTTCGATGTGGTCGGCGGCCAGGTTCGGCACCCCTCGGTGGGTGACCAGGACGCCCTTGGGAGTGCCGGTCGAGCCGGAGGTGTAGATGACGTAGGCGGGGTGGCCGAGCAGCAGCGGGCCGTGGCGTTCGGCGTCGGTCACATCGTGGCCGGGTCGGGCCGCCAGGTCTTCCCGCAGCTGCGCGTCCTCCAGCGACAGCTGCACGACGTCGGTGGGCGGCAGTTCGGCCTCCGTTGCCTGACCGGTGACGAGAACCGCCGGTCGGGCGTCGGTGAGCATGTGGGCGATCCGGTCCGCGGGATAGCGCGGATCGATCGGCAGGTAGGCGCCCCCGGCCTTCATCACCGCCAGGATGGCGACAACGAGGTCGATCGACCGTGGCAGTGCCAGAGCGACGATGTCCTCAGGCCGCACGCCGCGGTCGACGAGCAGGCGGGCAAGTCGGTTGGCCCGGGTGTTGAGTTCCGCGAAGGACAGTGCGGTGTCCTCGAACACCACCGCGGTCGCGTCCGGGGTACGGGCGACCTGCGACTGGAACAGCTCGGGAAGCGTCGCGAGCGGAACGTCGCGGGCGGTGTCGTTCCATCGGACCAGGATCCGGTCCCGCTCGGCGGCGTCCATGACCTCCGTGCGGTTGACCGGCATTGACGGATGCGCGGTGACGGTGTGCAGGACCCGGGTCAAGCGTTCGGCGAGGGCGGCGGCGGTGTGGTGGTCGAACAGGTCGGTGGCGTAGGTGATCGCGCCGTGGAGGCCGGCGGGCTTGCTGTCGTCGGTGAGGTGTTCGTTGAGCTGGAGGTCGAGGTCGAACTTGGCGGGGCTGTCGCCGGTGGGCAGGGCCTCGATGGCCAGGCCGGGCAGGTCCAGCGTGGCTTGCGTGTTGTTCTGGAGGGTGAGCATGACCTGGAACAGGGGGTGGCGGGCCATCGACCGGGTGGGCGAGAGCTCTTCCACGAGGCGTTCGAAGGGCACGTCCTGGTGTGCGTAGGCGTGGAGTGCGTGCTCACGGACGCGTTCGAGGAGTTGGGTGAAGTCGGGGTTGCCGGACAGGTCGGTGCGCAGGACGAGGGTGTTGACGAAGAATCCGACGAGGTCGTCGAGTGCCTGGTCGGTGCGTCCGGCGATGGGGGTGCCGATGGGGATGTCGTCGCCGGCGCCGAGGCGGTGCAGGAGGGTGGCCAGTGCCGCTTGGACGACCATGAAGACGGTCACGCCGTGTGCGCGCGCCAGGTCCACGACGGCTTGGTGGATGTCGGCGTCGATGTGGAGGTCGACGGTGGCGCCGCGGTGGGAGGCCATGGGGGGCCGGGGCCGGTCGGTGGGCAGTGCCAGTTCTTCGGGGGCTCCGTGGAGGGCGTTGTGCCAGTGGGTGAGTTGCTCGGTCAGGAGGCTGCTGGGATCGGACGCGTCGCCGAGGAGTTCGCGCTGCCAGAGGGCGTAGTCGGCGTACTGGACGGGCAGGGGCTCCCAGGTGGGTGCGGTGCCGGTGGTGCGGGCGGTGTAGGCGGTCGACACGTCGTGTGCCAGCGGGCCCAGGGACCATCCGTCGCCCGCGATGTGGTGGAGCACCACGACCAGCACATGCTCATCGGGACCGATCTCGGCCAGCGACATGCGCACGGGGATGTCGGTGGCCAGGTCGAACCGGTGCCTGGCGGCCTCGCTCACCCACGCTCGCAGAGCGTCCTCCGTCACCGGGGTGACGCTGAGCAGGTCACCGACCGCGTCGGCGGGAGTGATCCGCTGGTGGGGCCGGCCGTCGACGGTGGTGATCACGGTGCGGAGGACTTCGTGCCGGGCCACGACGTCACGGAGTGCGGCGTGCAGGGCGTCGGTGTCGAGTGCGCCGGTCAGCCGCAGGGCCATGGGGATGTTGTAGGTGGGGGAGGGGCCTTCGAGTTCGTTCAGGAACCACAGGCGCTGCTGGGCGAAGGACAGCGGCAGGAGGTCCGGTCGCTGTGCCGGGACCAAGGCAGGCCGTGACGGGCTGGTGGCCGTGAGGCGGTGTGCGAGTTCGCGGAGGGTGGGTGCCTCGAACAGGGTCCGGATGGGGACCTCGACGGCGAATGTTGATCGGATGCGGCTGATCAGGCGGGTGGCGAGGAGGGAGTGGCCGCCGAGTTCGAAGAAGTTGTCGTCGATTCCGACGGTTGGCAGGCCGAGTGTCTCGGCGGCCAGGGCGCACAGGATTTCTTCCTGGGCGTTGGCCGGGCCTCGGCTGGTGGCCGTGGTGGTGTAGTCGGGGGCGGGGAGGGCTTTGCGGTCGAGTTTGCGGTTCGCGGTGAGCGGGAGGGCGTCGAGTGCGACGATCGCCGCGGGCACCATGTAGTCGGGCAGCATGCTGGCGACGTGGGCGCGCAGTTCGGTGTTGTCGGTGTTGGTGGTCGGGACGATGTAGCCGACGAGGCGTTTGTCGCCGGGCTGGTCCTCGCGCACGACCACCGCCGCCTGGGCGACGGACGGGTGGGCGGCCAAGGCGGCCTCGATCTCGCCGAGTTCGATGCGGAAGCCGCGGATCTTGACCTGGTCGTCGGTACGGCCCAGGTATTCGAGCTGCCCGTCGGCGGTCCACCGGACCAGGTCCCCGGTGCGGTACATCCGCTCGCCCGCACCGCCGTAGGGGTTGGCGACGAAGCGTTCCGCGGTCAGGCCCGGCCGGTCGAGGTATCCCCGGGCCAGGCCGGCCCCGGACACGTACAGCTCTCCGGCCACGCCGGCCGGCACCGGCCGAAGGGCCGCGTCGAGCACGAACACCCGGGTGTTGGCGATCGGTTGTCCGATGTACGGGACCGCGCTGTCGTCGGCCAGCACCGCCATCGTTGTGCAGACGGTGGACTCCGTCGGACCGTACGCGTTGACGAGGCGCCGCCCAGCCGTCCACCGGCCGACCAGGTCCGGCCGCAGCGCCTCGCCGGCGGTCACCAAGGTCGTCACCGTGGGCAGGCTGTCCGCCGCGAGCCCCGCCAGCATGACGGGCGGCAGGGTCACGTGCGTCACCTTGGCGGCGGCGAGGAGGCGGGTCAGCGCCCGCTCGTCCACCAGGTGGTCCTGGGCTGCGAGGACGAGGCAGGCTCCGCTGCCGAGGGTGACGGTGAGTTCGGCGATGGCGGCGTCGAAGCTGGGTGAGGCGAATTGGAGGATGCGGCTGGCGGGTGTGATGGCGAAGGTTTCCGTTTGGGCGGTGATCAGGCTTGCCAGGCCGTGGTGGGTGACGGTGACGCCCTTGGGGCGGCCGGTGGAGCCGGAGGTGTAGATGACGTAGGCGGGGTGCGCGGTCAGCAGGGGACCGTGTCGTTCGGTGTCCGTGAGGTCGTGGTCGGGCAGGGCCGCCAGGGTCTGACCCAACCGGGAGTCCAGGGAAAGGTGCGTGGCGTCGGCTGCGGGCAGCTTGTCCTGGGTGGTTTCGCTGCTGATGACGAGTGCGGGCCGGGCATCGCCGAGCAGGTAGGTGATGCGGTCGGCGGGGTAGGCGGGGTCGATGGGCAGGTAGGCGCCACCGGCCTTGGTCACGGCCAGGAGGGCGACGACGAGGTCGACGGATCGCGGCAGTGCCACGGCGACGAGTCGTTCGGGTCCGACGCCGTGTCCGGCGAGGTGGCGGGCGAGCCGGTTGGCGCGGGCGTTGAGTTCGGCGTAGGTCACCTCGACGTCCTCGAACACGACCGCGGTCGCGTCCGGCGTACGGGCGGCCTGCCCCTCGAAAAGCTCGGGCAGCGTCACCGCCCGCACGTCCCGCGCCGTGTCGTTCCACTCCACCAGGACACGCCGGCGCTCATCCGCACCCAGCACATCGAGGTGGTCAACAGGAAGGTCCGGATCGGCCGTTGCCGCTTCCAGCACCTGGACGAGTCGTGCGACGAGCACGTCGACGGTCGCCTGGTCGAAGAGATCCGCGGCGTAGGTGACGATTCCGTTCACACCGGCCGCATCGCCCCCGGTGTCGAAGGCCTCCGCGACGACGAAGGACAGGTCGAAGACGGGGTTGTCGCCGACCTCGATCCTCTCGATGTCCAGGCCGGGCACGTCGAGCGTGGCCGGTGCGACGTTCTGCAGCACGAGCATCGTCTGGAAGAGCGGGTGCCGGCCCGTGGACCGCGCGGGGGCGAGGTCCTCCACCAGGCGTTCGAACGGCAGGTCCTGGTGGGCGAGGGCGCCCAGGCTCTCGTCGCGGACGCGGTGGAGCACGTCGCGGAAGCCGGGGTCGCCGGACAGGTCGGTGCGGACGACGAGGGTGTTGATGAAGAAGCCGACGAGCTGGTCGAGGTTCTCGTCGGTGCGTCCGGCGACGGGGGTGCCGATGGGGATGTCGGTGCCCGCGCCGAGGCGGGAGAACAGGGTCGCCAGCGCGGCGTTGAGCACCATGAACATGGTGACGCCCTCGGCCTGGGCCAGGGCGGTCATCCGCTGGTGCAGGGCGGCGTCGATGTGCAGGGCGGCGGTGCCGCCCCGGTAGGTGGCCGTACGGGGCCGGGGGCGGTCGACGGGCAGGGCGAGTTCTTCCGGCAGCCCCGCCAGTCTCTCCCGCCAGTGGGCCAGTTGGGCGCTGTGCAGGCTCGCGGGGTCGTCGGGGGCACCGAGGAGGTCGCGCTGCCAGAGGGTGTAGTCGGCGTACTGCACGGGCAGCGGTGCCCAGGCGGGAACGTGGCCTGCCGAACGGGCGGCGTAGGCGGCCGACACGTCCCTCGCCAGGGGGCCCAACGACCAGGCGTCGGCGGCGATGTGGTGCACCACGATCACCAGCACGTGCTCCTGCGGGCGCAGCCTGAAGAGCCGGGCGCGCAGCGGGATGTCGGTGCGCAGCTCGAACGCGGAGCGCGAGACCCGCTCGATACGGTCCCGAAGGTCCTCCTCGGCGATGTCGACGAGCGGCATGTCGAAGGCCAAGGATTCCGGCGCGAGGACCGACTGCCGCGGTGTGCCGTCGGGGGCCGGGAACACGGTCCGCAGCACTTCGTGCCGTACGAGGACGTCGCGCAGGGCGTCACGCATCGCCTCGGCGTCCAGGGCGCCCGTCAGGCGCAGGACCACCGGGATGTTGTAGTTGGCGTTTTCGCCCTCCAGTTGACGCAGGAACCACAGCCGGGTCTGGGCGAAGGACGGCGGGAGGACGTCCGGCCGCGGCCTGGGTGTGATCCGGGGCCGTGCCTCGCCCGCGTCGCCCAGCCTAGCCGCGAGCCCGGCGACCGTGGGGCTCTCGAACAGGGCCCGGATGGGGACCTCGACCCCGAGAACCGTGCGGATGCGGCTGACCAGCCGTACGGCGAGCAGCGAATGGCCGCCGAATGCGAAGAAGTTGTCGTCCACCCCGACGTGCGGCAGGCCGAGGATGCCCGCGAACACCTGGCACAGCAGCTGCTCCTGGAGGGTCCGCGGCTCCCGGCTCTCCTCGGTCGTCCCGTACGCGGGTGCGGGGAGCGCGCGGCGGTCGAGCTTGCCGTTCGAGGTGAGCGGCAGCGCGTCCAGGACCACGACCGCCGACGGCACCATGTAGTCGGGCAGCATTCCGGCGACGTGGGCGCGCAGTTCGGCGGCGTCCAGGTCGGTTTCCGCGACGACGTAGCCGACGAGGCGCTTGTCCCCGGGCTGGTCCTCACGGACGATCAAGGCGGCCTGGGCGACGGCGGGATGGGAGGTGAGGGCGGCCTCGATCTCGCCGGGCTCGATGCGGAAGCCGCGGATCTTGACCTGGTCGTCGGCGCGGCCGAGGTATTCGAGCCGGCCGTCGGTGTTCCAGCGGGCGAGGTCGCCGGTGCGGTACATGCGCTCGCCGGGCGTGCCGTGGGGGTTGGCGACGAAGCGCTCGGCGGTGAGCGCGGGGCGGTGCAGGTATCCGCGGGCGAGCTGGGCGCCGGCGACGTACAGCTCGCCGGGGACACCGGGGGGAACCGGCCGCAGGGCCGTGTCGAGTACGTAGGTCCGGGTGTTCCACATGGGGCGGCCGATGGGCGTGATCCCCCGGCCGGCGTCGCCGGCGGCGAGGTCGACGGGGTGGTCGGTGCAGCCGACGGTGGTCTCCGTCGGTCCGTAGTGGTTGACGACGGGCACGTCCGGGTGGTCCCGGTGCCATTGCTGGAGTTGCGCCGTGCGCAGCGGTTCCCCGCCGAGCATGAGCTGCCCGGTGGGCGCCCAGTCGCCGGGGAGGGTCTGGAGGAACGCCAGGTGGCTGGGGGTGGCCTTGAGGAAGGTGATCTCGTGGCCGGCGAGGGTGGCGGGGAGCGTCTCGTCCCAGGTGGCGATGTGGAGGCGTCCACCGCTGGTGAGTGCGCCGTACAGGGCCGTGACGCCGAGGTCGAAGGCGATGGACGCGTGCAGCAGGGTGCTTCCGCCGAGGTGCGGATAGGCGTCCCAGGTGCGGGCGATGTAGTTGACCACGCCCTGGTGGGTGATGGTCACGCCCTTCGGCCGTCCTGTGGAGCCGGAGGTGTAGATGACGTACGCCGGGTGCGCGGGCAGCAGCGGGCCGTGCCGTTCGCCGTCGTCGAGGTCGCCGGCGGGCAGGCCGTCGAGGACGCCCGCGGTGTCCGGGTCGTCGAGGACGACCTGCGGCACGTTCCCCTGCGGGTTGACGGCCTCCGTGGTGACCAGGAGCGCCGGCCGCGCGTCGGTGAGCAGGTGGGCGATGCGGTCGGCGGGGTGGTCGGGGTCGACGGGCAGGTAGGCGGCGCCCGTTTTCAGTACGGCGAGCAGCGCGACGATGAGATGGGTCGAGCGGGGGAGCGCCAGGGCGACGAGCTGTTCCGGTCCGGCGCCCTGTGCGGCCAGGAGGCGGGCGAGCCGGTTGGCGCGCGCGTTGAGGTCGGCGTAGGACACCTCCGTGTCCTCGAACACCACGGCGGTGGCGTCCGGCGTGCGGGCCACCTGCGCCTGGAACAGCTCCGGGAGCGAGGACGCCGGTACTTCGTGGGCCGTGTCGTTCCACTCCACGAGGACCTGGCGGCGCTCGGCCGCGCTGAGCAGGTCGATGCCGGTGACGGGCCGCTCGGCGTCGGCGGCCACGGCGTCGAGGAGCCGGACGAGCCGTTCGACGAGCGTGGCGACCGTGCTGTGGTCGAACAGATCGGCCGCGTAAGTGATGACGCCGGTCAGGCCGTTCGGCCCGCCGTGGGGGGCGAAGGTCTCCTGGAGCTGGACGTCGAGGTCGAACTTGGCCGGCTGCTCGCCGGCCGGTAGCGGGGCGGTGCCGAGCCCGGGCAGGTCGAGGACGGGCGTGGCGGTGTTCTGCAGCCCCAGCATGACCTGGAACAGCGGGTGGCGGGCCATGGACCGGGCGGGGGCGAGGTCTTCCACCAGCCGCTCGAACGGCACGTCCTGGCGGGCGAGGGCACCCAGGTTCTGCTCGCGGACGCGGCGCAGCATCTCGCGGAAGGACGGGTCGCCCGACACGTCGGTACGGAGCACCAGGGTGTTCACGAAGAACCCGACGAGCTCGTCCAGGCTCTCGTCGGTGCGGCCGGCGACCGACGTGCCGATCGGGATGTCGGTGCCCGCGCCGAGGCGGGACAGCAGGGTCGCCAGCGCGGCGTTGAGCACCATGAACATGGTGACGCCCTCGGCACGGGCCAGGGCGGCGAGCCGCCGGTGCAGGTCGGCCTCGACGCGCAGGTGCGCGGTGCCGCCGCGGTGGGTGGCCACGGGGGGCCGGGGGCGGTCGCCGGGCAGGGCCAGCTCCTCCGGCAGACCGGCCAGTGCATCGCGCCAGTAGGCGAGTTGGGCGCTGTGCAGGCTCTCGGGATCGTCGGGGTCACCGAGGAGCCGGCGCTGCCAGAGGGTGTAGTCGGCGTACTGGACCGGGAGCGGTTCCCAGGTGGGGGCGTGGCCGCCCGAGCGGGCCGTGTACGCGGTGGAGATGTCGCGCGCCAGCGGGGCGAGCGACCAGCCGTCGCCGGCGACGTGGTGCAGGACCAGGAGCAGGACGTGGTCCCGCGGCGCCACCGCGAACAGCCGTGCCCGCACCGGGATGTCACGGGCGAGGTCGAAGGCGCGGTGGGACTCCTCGGCCACCGCCCGCTCCAACTCGCCTTCCGGTACCTCGGCCGTGGTCAGCGGGAGTTCGATCCCGTCCGGGCCGAGGATGTGCTGCTCCGGCGTGCCGTCGACGCTCCGGAAGACGGTACGGAGCGCCTCGTGCCGGGCGACGACGTCGGTGAGGGCGGCCCGGAGCGCGGCGCGGTCGAGGCCGCCGGTGAGGCGGAGGGCGATGGGGATGTTGTAGAGCCCGGAGGGTCCTTCGAGTTCGCCGAGGAACCACAGGCGCTGCTGGGCGAAGGACAGCGGCACCGTCGCGGGGCGCGGCCCGGCGGTCAGCCTCTGGCACGCCGTCCCGGTGTCCGTCACGCGCTGCGCGAGTCCGGCCACGGTAGGGGTCTCGAACAGGGCCCGGATCGGGATCTCGGCACCGAGGGCGGCGCGGACGCGGCTGACCAGCCGGGTGGCCAGCAGGGAGTGGCCGCCGAGGTCGAAGAAGTTGTCGTCGATTCCGACGTGCGGGAGGCCGAGGACGTCCGCGAACGCCTGGCTGAGCAGCTGTTCCTGGAGGGTGCGGGCTTCCCGGCCCGGGCTCGTGGCGGTGTGGTCGGGGGCGGGCAGGGCCTTGCGGTCCAGCTTGCCGTTCACCGTGAGGGGGAGCGCGTCCAGGACCACCACGGCCGAGGGCACCATGTAGTCGGGCAGCAGCCGGGACATGTACTCCCGGACCTCCCCGCCGTCGACAGCGGTCTTAGGGACGACGTAGCCGACGAGGCGCTTGTCGCCGGGCTGGTCCTCGCGGACGGCGACGGCGGCGTGGGCGACGGCGGGGTGGGAGGTGAGGACGGTCTCGATCTCGGCGGGTTCGATGCGGAAGCCGCGGATCTTGATCTGGTGGTCGGTGCGGGCGAGGTATTCGAGCTGTCCGCCGGCGGTCCAGCGGACCAGGTCGCCGGTGCGGTACATCCGCTCGCCCGGCCCGTCGTAGGGGTTGGCGACGAACCGCTCCGCGGTCAGCTCCGGCCGGTTGACGTATCCCTGGGCCAGGCCGGCCCCGGACACGTACAACTCGCCGGCCACGCCCGGCGGTACCGGCCGCAGGGCGCCGTCCAGGACGTACAGCCGGCTGCCGGAGACCGGTCCGCCGATCGGCACGGAACCGCCCTCGACCCGCTCCACCGGCTGCCAGGTCGCGAACGTCGTCGTCTCCGTCGGCCCGTACACGTGCAGCAGGCGCTTCGGGGCGCCGAGTTCCAGCAGCCGCCGCACGCTCGCGGGGTCGACCGCCTCGCCGCCGAACAGCAGGTGCCGCAGGCGGCCGAGCCCCTCCGGGGACTCCGCCACCAGGCGGTTGAAGAGCGCGGTGGTGACGAACATCGCGGTGATCCCGTCGCGTTCGATCTGCGCGGTGAGCCGTTCGGGCGCCAGCAGCACCTCCCGGTCGACGCCCACCAGCGTCGCGCCGTTGACCAGCGCACCCCAGATCTCGAACGTGGCCGCGTCGAACGACACCGACGACGCCTGGGCGACGACGTCGTCCGCGCCCAACGCCACGTAGTTCGCGTGCCGGACGAGACGGACGACCGCCTGCTGCGCGACGAGCACCCCCTTGGGACGCCCCGTCGAACCGGAGGTGTAGATCACGTACGCCGGGTGGGCGGACAGCAGGCGCCCGCCGCGCTCCGCGTCCGACAGGTCCTCCCCGCCGAGCTCCTCCAGCGCGGAGGCCGTGGGGGGATCGTCCACCACCACGTGCTCGCCGGGGATGTCCGCACGGACCTGGGCCTGCTGAGTGACCAGCAGGGACGGCTCGGCGTCCGCCAGCATGAAGGCGATCCGGTCCGCCGGATAGGCCGGGTCGACCGGCACGTACGCCGCCCCCGCCTTGACCGCCGCCAGCAGGGCGACCACCAGATCGGCCGAGCGGTCCATCATCACCGCCACCCGGTCCTGCGGCCGCACGCCGCGGGAGACCAGGAGCCGCGCCAGACGGTTCGCCCGCGCGTTCAGCTCCGCGTAGGACAGCGTGACGCCGTCGAACTCGACCGCCGTGGCGTCCTGCCGGCGGGCCACCTGGGCCTCGAACAACTCCGCCAGTGTGGCGTGCGGCGTCTCGCGGCCGGTGTCGTTCCACTCGGTGAGCAGCCGCTTGCGTTCGGCTTCGCCGAGGAGGTCGATGCGGGTGACCGGAAGTGCCGGGTCCGTGGTCACGGCGTCGAGCACCCGGACGAACCGCCGGACGAGCGTCTCCACGGTGGCGTGGTCGTACAGGTCGGCCGCGTAGGTGAGGGTGCCGGACAGGCCCGCGGGCCGGCCGTCGGCGTGGGTCTCGCGGAGCTGGAGGTCGAGGTCGAACTTGGCGGGCAGGTCCCCGTTGCCCAGCAGACGGCTGTCCAGGCCGGGCAGGTCGAGTGCCGGGTCGGCGGTGTTCTGCAGGGCGAGCATGACCTGGAACAGGGGGTGCCGGGCCATGGACCGGGCGGGCGCGAGGTCCTCCACCAGCCGTTCGAACGGCACGTCCTGGTGGGCGAGCGCGCCCACACTCTGCTCGCGGACGCGCCGCAGCAGCTCTCGGAAGGACGGGTCGCGCGACAGGTCGGTGCGGATCACCAGGGTGTTGACGAAGAACCCGACGAGGTCGTGCAGGCTCTCGTCCGTCCGTCCGGCGACGGGGGTGCCGATCGGGATGTCGGTGCCCGCGCCGAGGCGGCTCAGGAGGGTGGCCAGCGCGGCGTTGAGCACCATGAACGTGGTGACTCCCTCGGCGCGGGCCAGCGCGGTCAGCCGTCCGTGCAGGTCCGCGTTGATGCGGACGGCGGCCGTGGCGCCGCGGTGGGACGCCACCGGCGGCCGGGGGCGGTCGACGGGCAGGGTCAGCTCCTCCGGCAGGCCGGCGAGGGCCTCACGCCAGTGGGCCAGTTGCGTGCTGTGCGGGCTCGCGGGGTCGTCCTCGCCCCCGAGGAGGTCGCGCTGCCAGAGCGTGTAGTTGGCGTACTGGACCGGCAGGGGCTCCCAGGCGGGGATCCGGTTCTCGACCCGGGCGGCGTACGCGGTGGAGATGTCCCGCGCCAGCGGTGCCAGTGACCACCCGTCACCGGCGATGTGGTGGACGACCACCACCAGGACGTGGTCCCGCGGCGTCACCGCGAACAGCCGCGCTCGCAACGGGATGTCGCGCGCGAGGTCGAAGGCGCGGGCGGCTTCCGCGCTGACGGTCTGGGCGATCCCGCCCTCGGACAGGTCGATAACGGGCAGTTGGAGGTCGATCGCATCGTGGCCGAGGACGCGCTGGCTGGGCGAGCCGTCGACGCTCGGGAAGACGGTGCGCAGGACTTCGTGCCGGGCGACGACGTCGTGCACGGCGGCACGAAGGGCCGCACGGTCGAGGTCGCCGGTGAGCCGGAGGGCGACGGGGATGTTGTACAGCCCGGAGGGGCCGTCGAGTTCGCTGAGGAACCACAGCCGCTGCTGGGCGAACGACAGCGGGACGACCTCGGGGCGCGCCCCGGCGGTCAGCCTGCGGCGGGCCGTCCCGACATCGGCCAGACGGCCGGCGAGCCCGGCGACGGTGGGTGTCTCGAACAGGGCCCGGATCGGGAGTTCCGTCCCCAGGGCGGAGCGGACCCGGCCGACCAGTCGTGTCGCCAGCAGCGAGTGCCCGCCGAGTGCGAAGAAGTTGTCGTCCACCCCGACCTTCGGCAGGCCGAGGACGTCGGCGAACATCTCGCACAAGAGCTGTTCCTGCGGGGTTCGCGGTTCCCGGCCCTCTTCGGCCGTCGCGTACGCGGGTGCGGGCAGGGCCTTGCGGTCGAGCTTGCCGTTCACGCTCAGCGGGAGGGCGTCGAGGACGACCACGGCTGAGGGCACCATGTAGTCGGGCAGCTTGGCGGCGACGTGGGTGCGCAGCTCGGTGCCGTCCGCGTCGGTGTGCGTGACGACGTAGCCGACGAGGCGCTTGTCGCCGGGCTGGTCCTCACGAATGATGACGGCGGCCTGGGTGACGGACGGGTGCGAGGCCAAGGCGGCTTCGATCTCGCCGGGTTCGATGCGGAAGCCGCGGATCTTGACCTGGTCGTCGGTGCGGCCGAGGTATTCGAGTTGCCCGTCGGTGTTCCAGCGGGCGAGGTCGCCTGTGCGGTACATGCGCTCGCCGGGCGTGCCGTACGGGTTGGCGACGAAGCGTTCGGCGGTCAGCTCGGGCCGGTTGACGTATCCCCGGGCCAGTCCGGCGCCGGAGACATAGAGCTCTCCGGGCACGCCGATCGGTGCCGGGCGGAGCGACGCGTCCAGCACGAACACTTGGGTGTTGGTGATGGGAGCGCCGATGTGGACGTCAGCCGGAGGGGTCAGCCGGGCGATGGTGGCGCAGACCGTGGTTTCGGTGGGTCCATAGGCGTTGATGAGGGTGCGGCCGGACGCCCAGGGGACGACCTGGTGGGCGGGGAGGGCCTCGCCCGCGGTGATGAGGGTGGTGAGGTCGGGGAGTTCGCGGGGATCGAGGTGGGGGAGGACGGCCGGCGGGAGGGTGGCGTGGGTGACGTTCCGGCCGTTGACCAGACGGGTCAGTGCCGGGCCGGGGACGAGGTCGTCCTGGGCTGCGAGGACGAGGCAGGCTCCGTTGCCGAGGGTGACGGTGAGTTCGGCGATGGCGGCGTCGAAGCTGGGTGAGGCGAATTGGAGGATGCGGCTGGCGGGTGTGATGGCGAAGGTTTCCGTTTGGGCGGTGATCAGGCTTGCCAGGCCGTGGTGGGTGACGGTGACGCCCTTGGGGTGGCCGGTGGAGCCGGAGGTGTAGATGACGTAGGCGGGGTGCGCGGTCAGCAGGGGACTGTGCCGTTCGGCGTCCGTGAGGTCGTGGTCGGGCAAGGCCGCCAGGGCCTGACCCAACTGGACGTCATCCAACATCAGTTGTACGGAGTCGGCTGCGGGCAGCTTGCCGTGCGTTGCTTCGTCGGTGATGACGAGTGCGGGCCGGGCATCGGCGAGCAGGTAGGCGATGCGGTCGGCGGGGTAGGCCGGGTCGATGGGCAGGTAGGCGCCCCCGGCCTTGGCCACGGCCAGGAGGGCGACGACGAGGTCGACGGATCGGGGCAGTGCGACGGCGACGAGTCGTTCGGGTCCGACGCCGTGTCCGGCGAGGTGGCGGGCGAGCCGGTTGGCGCGGGCGTTGAGTTCGGCGTAGGTCACCTCGACGTCCTCGAACACGACCGCGGTCGCGTCCGGCGTACGGGCGGCCTGCCCCTCGAACAGCTCGGGCAGCGTCACCGCCCGCACGTCCCGCGCCGTGCCGTTCCACTCCACCAGGACACGCCGGCGCTCATCCGTACCCAGCACATCGATGTCGCCGAGCGGCGCGTCCGGCGCCGCCTCCAGCGCTGCGACCACCCCTTCGCCGACGGTCTCCATCATGGCGCACAGGACATCGGGCGACCCGGGCGCGACGACCTGGGCGGTGAGCACGAACTCGTCCCCCGTGTCGTCGACGATCATGCCGACGGGGTAGTTCGTCCGCTCCTGCATGAACAGCACGTCCACGCCCGGGAGCCCGGCACGCGCCTGCTCGGAATCGGCCCTGCTGTGGCGGTAGTTCAGGAGCGAGGTGAAGAGCGGGGCGTCCCCGCGTATGCCGCTTGTCCGCTGGGCCATCGCCAGCGGCGCGTGTTCGTGCAGCAGCAACTCGGCCAGCTGGGCCTGAACGGCGCGTACGACGTCACGAGCGCCCGCGCCGCCGGTGCGGACACGGACCGGGAGGGTGTTGATGAACAGGCCCACGACCCGTTCGGCGCCCGTGCCCATCCGGCCGAACAGGATGGTCCCGAAGACCACGTCGTCGCGGCCCGAGGTCGCGGCCAGCACACGGGCCCAGATGACGTGGAACAACGTCGCCGGGCTCACGCCGAGGCGCCGCGCCTGCTCACGGAGCCGCCCTGCGAGCCGCGGGTCCATCCGGGCGGTGGACTCGGTGGCCCCCGTGCCGTCCCCGTGGACGTCCACCAGCCCGAACGAGGCGGTCGGCTCGGTGACGTCGCCGAGCAGGCGGCCGAAGTACGCCTCGTGCTCCTGCCGGGACACCTGGCCCCGTGCCTGGGCGACGACGTCGCGGTACGGCGCGGGCGCGGGCAGTTCGTCGTCGCGCCCCTCGATGAACGCGTGCACCTCGCCCAGAATGACGTCGAGCGCGGTGTGGTCCTGGATCAGGTGGTGCACCTGCACCAGCGCGAGCCACTGCTCGCCGCCCGGCTGCGCGGCCACGTGCACACGGATGAGGGGGGCGCTGCTGACGGTCATGGACGCGGGGCACGCGGCCAGCAGCCGGGCGACCAGGTCGTGGTCGTCGGCCGCGGCACCGGCGTCGCCGGTCAGCACGACTTCGTCCACCGGCAGTTCGGCGCGCCGGAGCACCACCTGCACCGGTTCGGGCAGCCCTTCCCACAGGAAGGCCGTTCTCAAGTTCTCGTGCCGGTCCACCACCTTCCGCAGGGCGGCCACGAACGCGTCGAGTCTGCCGCGGGAGTCGAAGCGGAGAACGGTGGGCAGGACGTACACGTCCTCGTCCGCGGTCCCGCCGCCCATGAGGTGGTGGAAGAGGATGCCCTCCTGCAGCGGGGCGAGCGGGTAGACGTCCGCCACATTCGCGGCGCCGCCGGGGACGCGGGCGGTGATCTCCGCGATGTGCCCGGCGTCCAGGTCGACCAGCGGAAGCATGTCCGGCGTGATCACCTGCGCCCCGGCCGGGATGCGGTTCGCGGGCACCTCCACCTCGGTCCGGCCGGTGGTCGCCGCCAGACCGGCCACGGTGGGCGTGGTGAACAGGGACCGTACGTCGATCGACAGGCCACGGGCGCGCAGCCGCTCGACCAGCGTCACCGCCAGCAGCGAGTGGCCGCCGAGGTCGAAGAAGTTGTCGTCGACCCCGACGTGCGGCCGGCCGAGGATCTCGGCGAAGGCGTCGCACAGGATCTCCTCGCGGGCGGTGCGCGGCCCTCGGCCGGCCTGCCCGGAGGTGTACTCGGGCGTGGGCAGGGCCTTGCGGTCCAACTTGCCGTTGACCGTGACGGGGAGGGCGTCCAGGACGACCACGGCCGAGGGCACCATGTAGTCGGGCAGCAAGCCGCCGACGTGGGCGCGGACGCCGGCGCCGTCGACGTCCGCCTTCGGGACGACGTAGCCGACGAGGCGCTTGTCGCCGGGCTGGTCCTCGCGGACGACGACGGCGGCCTGGGCGACGGCCGGGTGGGCGGCCAAGGCGGCCTCGACCTCGCCGAGTTCGATGCGGAAGCCGCGGATCTTGACCTGGTCGTCGGTGCGGCCCAGGTACTCCAGCTGTCCGTCCGCGGTCCAGCGCACGAGGTCGCCGGTGCGGTACATCCGCTCGCCGGGCCGACCGTACGGGTTGGCGACGAAGCGCTCCGCGGTGAGGCCGGGGCGCCGGAGGTAGCCGCGGGCGAGCTGGGCGCCGACGAGGTAGAGCTCGCCGGGGACACCGGGCGGAACGGGCCGCAAGGAGGCGTCGAGGACGTAGGTGCGGGTGTTCCACACCGGTCGGCCGATCGGGACGGTCGGGTCGTCGACGGTGAGGTGCGAGGCGTGCGTGACGTCGATGGACGCCTCGGTGGGGCCGTAGAGGTTGTGCAGCGGAGCGTCGAGCGTGCGGAGGAACTGGTCGCGCAGCTCGGGGGTGAGTGCCTCGCCGCTGCACAGGACCGCGCGCAGGGTGGTGCAGTCGGCCGCCGACGGTTCGGTGAGGAAGGCCTTCAGCATGGAGGGCACGAAGTGGCTCACGGTGACCTGCCGCGCCCGGACGAGGCCGGCCAGGTAGCCGGGGTCGCGGTGTCCGCCGGGGCGGGCCACGACCAGGACGGCGCCCTGGAGGAGGGGCCAGAAGAACTCCCAGACGGACACGTCGAATCCGAACGGGGTCTTCTGCAGCACCCGGTCCGAGGCCCCGATCGGGTACTGGTGCTGCATCCACTCCAGCCGGTTGACCACGCCCTGGTGCGGTACGGCGACCCCCTTGGGCCGTCCGGTGGAGCCGGAGGTGTAGATCACGTACGCCGGGTGCGCGGGCAGCAGCACACCGCCGCGGTCACCGTCGCCGAGGTCGGCCGGGGACAGGCCGTCGAGGGCGAGCGCCGTGTCCGGGTCGTCCAGGACGAGGTGCCGCACCTCCCCGCCGTCGGGAAGACGCGGGTGGAGGGCGCCGGTGGTGACGACGACGGCGGGCCGGGCGTCGGAGAGCAGGTGGGCGACCCGGTCGGCGGGGTGGTCGGGGTCGATCGGGAGGTAGGCGCCGCCGGCCTTCACCACCGCGAGGAGGGTGGCGGCCAGATCGGCGGAGCGTTCGAGATGCACCCCGACGAGGCTTTCCGGGCCGACGCCGTGGCCCGCCAGGTGCCGGGCGAGCCGGTTGGCGCGGGCGTTGAGGTCGGCGTACGACACCTCGACGTCCTCGAACACCACCGCCGTCGCGTCGGGGGTGCGGACCACCTGCGCCTCGAACAGTTCCGGCAGCGTCGCCGCCGGGACCTCGTGCGCGGTGTCGTTCCAGTCGGCCAGGACCTGCCGGCGTTCGTCCTTGCCGAGCAGGTCGATGGCGTCGACGGGCCGCGCCGGGTCGGCGGTCACCGCGTCGAGCACCCGGACGAGCCGCTCGGCCAGCGACTCCACGGTGCCGTGGTCGAACAGGTCCGCCGCGTAGCCGATCCCGCCCCTGAGACCGGTCGGGACACCGCCCGGGCCGAAGGTCTCCCTGATGGAGACGGCGAGGTCGGCCCTGGCCGGCGCCTCCCTGCTCGCGAGCACGGTGACGTCGAGGCCGGGCAGCGCGAGGGCCGGTTCGACGTTGTCCTGCAACGCCAGCATGACCTGGAACAACGGCTGGCGGGCCAGCGACCGGGCGGGCGCGAGGTCCTCCACCAGCCGCTCGAAGGGCAGTTCCTGATGGGTGAGCGCGTCCAGGTTCCGCTCGTGCACCCGGGCCAGAACGTCACGGAACGACGGGCGTCCCGACAGGTCGCCCCGGATCACCAGGGTGTTCACGAAGAAGCCGATGAGCTCGTTCAGATCGACTTCGGTACGCCCGGCCACCGGAGTGCCGATGGGGATGTCGGTGCCGGCGCCGAGACGGGAGAGCGTCGTGGCGAGCGCGGCATGGAGCACCGCGAACAGGGTGACGCCCTCGGCCCGGGCCAGGGCGGCGATCCGCCGGTGCAGATCGGCCGTGATGTCGAGGGCCGCGCTGCCGTCGCGGTGGCTCGGCACGGACGGGCGCGGGCGGTCGAACGGCAGGGGCAGTTCCTCCGGCAGATCGGCCAAGGCCTCCCGCCAGTACGCCAGTTCCCCGTTCAGGAAGCTAGCCGGGTCGTCCTCGCCGCCGAGGAGGTCGCGCTGCCAGAGCGCGTAGTCGGCGTACTGGACCGGCAGGGGCTCCCAGTCGGGGGCCCGGTCGCCGACCCGGGCGGTGTACGCCGTGGAGACGTCCCGAGCCAAAGGCGCCAGGGACCATCCGTCGTTGGCGATGTGATGGGCCACCAGGACCAGCACATGGTCCCGCGGGGCCACCGCGAGAAGGCACGCCCGCAAGGGGATCTCGCGGGAGAGGTCGAAGGGACGCACGGACTCCTCTGCCACCACCCGGGCGATCTCGTCCTCCGTCACCTCGATCACCGGCAGGCGCAGCCCGGCGTCCTCCGGCGTGAGGATCCGCTGCTGGGGGACGCCGTCGTCCGTCGCGATCAGCGTGCGCAGCGCCTCGTGCCGCTCGATCAGGTCCACCAGTGCCGCGTGCAGGGCATCGTGGTTCAGGTCACCGGCAAGCCGCAGGGTGATCGGGATGTTGTACATCCCGTTGGGTCCTTGCAGTTCGCCGAGGAACCACAACCGCTGCTGAGCAAAGGACAGAGGAATCATCGGGGGCTCTCTACGACAGATGACGGACTGAACAGGTGGAACCGCGTGGGGACGCGAGGGGTGGGGCCCTAGCGCTGCCGGGGACGCAGCGCGGGCCGGTTGTGCTTCTCCGGTCCCAGCCGCTTGGCCAGTCCGGCGGGGGTGGGCGTTTCGAAGATCGCGCGGATCGGGACGTCCCTGTTGAGGGCGGCGCGGATGTGGCCGGCGAGCTGGGTGGCGAGGAGGGAATGCCCGCCGAGATCGAAGAAGTTGTCGTCCACTCCGAAGTCGGGGAGGCCCAGCACCTTGGCGAAGATGCCGCAGAGAGCGGCCTCTTCGGGTGTGGCGGGTTCCCTGCTCCCGCCCTGACCTGCGTAATCGGGCGCCGGGAGGGCGGAACGGTTCAGCTTGCCGTTCACCGTGACCGGCAGCTCGTCCAGGACGACGATCGCGGAGGGGACCATGTAGTCCGGCAGGAGGGTGGCGACATGGGTCCGCAGCACGCCGCTTGCCGCCGCCCGGAAGGCGCTGACGTCCTCGGCGGACACCTCGGGGGACGGTACGAGGTAGGCGGTGAGGCGTTGGTCGCCGGGTTGGTCCTCGCGGACGATGACGGTGGCGTGGGCGATGGCGGGGTGGGTGAGGAGCGCGGTCTCGATTTCGCCGAGTTCGATGCGGAAGCCACGGATTTTGACTTGGTGGTCGGTGCGGCCGAGGTATTCGAGCTCTCCGTTGGTGTTCCAGCGGGCGAGGTCGCCGGTGCGGTACATCCGCTCGCCCGGCTGACCGTACGGGTTGGCGACGAAGCGTTCGGCGGTGAGTGCGGGTCGGTGGAGGTAGCCGCGGGCGAGTTGGCTGCCGGCGAGGTAGAGCTCTCCTGTGACGCCGGGGGGTACGGGTTGGAGTGCGGCGTCCAGGACGTAGGTCTGGGTGTTCCAGATGGGGCGGCCGATGGGGACGACGCTGGTGGTGTGGGGTTCGCAGGTGTGGGCGGTGACGTCGATGGACGCCTCGGTCGGGCCGTACAGGTTGTGCAGGGGAATGCCGAAGGATGCGGCGAAGCGGTCGCGCAGTTCTGCGGGGAGGGCCTCGCCGCTGGCCATGACGGCGCGCAGGGACGGCATCGTCCACTGCGCCGTCTCAGCCGCCGCCGTGAACACCTGGAGCATGGAGGGGACGAAGTGCGCGATGGTGACGCGCTGACGCTGGATGAGTTCGGCGAGGTAGCCGGGGTCCCGGTGGCCGCCGGGGCGGGCGACGACGAGGGTGGCGCCTTCGAGGAGGGGCCAGAAGAACTCCCACACGGATACGTCGAATCCGAACGGGGTTTTCTGCACGACGCGGTCGCCCGGGGTGAGTTGGTAGGCGTGCTGCATCCAGGCGAGTCGGTTGACCACACCGGTGTGCGGGACGGTGACGCCCTTGGGGCGTCCGGTGGAGCCTGAGGTGTAGATGACGTAGGCGGGGTGGGCCAGGAGCGGCAGCTGGTCGGGGTCGGTGTCGGCCTGACTGTGCAGTTCGGTCGCGGGGTCGTCCAGCACCAGCCGCGTCACGCCCTCGGGCAGCACGTTCTCGAACTGGCGGGTGGTCACCACCAGCGCCGGCGTGGCGTCGCGCAGCACGTAGGCCACACGCTCGGCCGGGTATTCGGGGTCGATCGGTACGTATGCCGCGCCGGACTTGAGGACGGCGAGCAGTGTGACGACGAGGTCCGGGGAGCGGTCCATCATGACCGCGACCCGCTGCTCCGGGCCTGCGCCACGCGCCGTCAGCAGTCGTGCCAGCCGGTTCGCCCGGGCGTTGAGGTCCGCGTAGGACAGCGTGGTGTCCTCGAAGACCACCGCGGTCGCGTCCGGCGTGCGGGCCACCCGGGCCTGGAACAGCTCGGGGAGCGTGGCCGGAGGGACAGCACGCGCGGTGTCGTTCCATTCCACCAGCAGCCGGCGTTCCTTGTCGTCCAGGACGTGGATCGCACGCAGCGGCCGCTCGGGCTCCTCCTCCAGCGCCGTGACGAGGTCCGCGACCGCGGTGTGCATGAAGGCGCCCAGCGACCGCGGCTCGACCGGGGCCACCGCCTGGATGGTGAAGGTGAAGTGGGGGTCCTGGTCGTTGACGGCGAATTCCAGCGGGTAGTTGGTGCGCTCGTGCCCGTGCAGCAGTTCCATCCCGTCGGGGCCCGGTGCCGCCGTGTCCTCGGCGTGCCGGTAGTTGAACAGCGACGTGAACAGCGGTGTCCGGGCGGGAAGGGCGCTGGCCCGCTGGGCCAGGATGAGCGGCGCGTGCTCGTGCACCAGCAGGTCCGCGAGCTGCCGCCGCATCGCGTACACGGCCTCACGCACGCTCACGGAGCCGATGTCGAGGCGGGCGGGCAGCGTGTTGACGAACAGGCCGGGTACCCGGTCGGCTCCGGCGCCCGCGTTCATCCGGCCGAACAGCACCGTGCCGAACACCACGTCGTCCCGGCCCGAGGTGGCCGACACCACCCGCGCCCAGGCGACGTGGAACAGCGTCGCCGGGCTGACACCCAGGCTCCGCGCCTGCTCCCTGAGCCGCTGCGCCACATCGGGACCGAGGGGCATGCGCACCTCGGACACGCCGCGGCCGTCACCGTGCACGTCCAGCAGGCCGTACGGAGCGGTCGGCTCGCTCACGTCACCCACAAGCCCCGCGAAGAACCGCTCGTGCTCCTCCGCCGGGATCGTGAGCCGTGCCCGCGCGACGAACTCGCGGAACGGCAGCGGCGCGGGCAGTGTTTCCGCGCCTCCGGAGAGAATCGCGCGGATCTCGTCGAAGACCAGGGCGAGGGACGTACGGTCCTGCACCAGGTGGTGCACCTCCAGCAGCACGACCCACCGCCCGTCGCCGGGGTCCTGCGCGACCGCGGCCTGCAGCAGGGGCGCGCGCCGGACGTCCATCGGCTCCGTGCGCGTGGCCAGCAGGCCGCCGACGACGTCCGCGCCCTCCAGCCGGAGCGTCCTGACCGCGACGGGGGCCGTGCGCAGGACGACCTGGACGGGCTCCCGGAGCCCTTCCCACAGGAAGGCCGTACGCAGGATGTCGTGCCGGTCGACCACCTGCTGCACGGCGGCGAGAACGGCGTCCACCCGCTCCCGGGAGTCGAAGCGGAGGACGTACGGCAGTGTGTACAGGTCGCTGCCGTTCTCGCCCTCCAGCAGGTGGTGGAAGAGGATGCCCTCCTGCAGCGGAGCCAGCGGGTAGATGTCGGCGATGTCGGCCGCGCCGCCTGGCACCTCCGCGGTGACGACGGCGATCTCCTCCGCCGTGAGGTCGGCCAGCGTCACCATCTCCGGCGTGATCGCCGTGGCACCCGCGGGGATGCCGTTGTCGGGCAGCACCACCTTCGGAGCGCCCTCCAGCGCCGCGAGACCGGCCACGGTCGGGCTGGTGAACAGCGTCCGCACATCCACCGCGACACCCGCCGCCCGGGCCCGCTCCACCAGCGTCACAGCCAGCAGGGAGTGCCCACCCAGCTCGAAGAAGTCGTCGTCGACACCGACGGAGGGCAGGCCGAGCACCTCGGCGAACAGCGCGCACAGGATCTCCTCCTGCACCGTCGACGGCCCGCGCCCGGTGACCGCGGCGGCGTGGTCCGGAGCCGGCAGCGCCCTGCGGTCGAGCTTGCCGTTGACCGTCAACGGCAGTGCGTCCAGCACCAGGATCGCGGCCGGGACCATGTACTCGGGCAGCACCTGCGCCAGGCGCGCGCGCATCTGCACGACGTCCGCGTCACCGGCCGCCACCACGTACCCGGTCAGGCGCTTGTCTCCCGGGCGGTCCTCGCGGACCACCACGGCCGCCTGCGTGACGGACGGGTGGGCGAGCAGCGCGGCCTCGATCTCGCCGAGTTCGATGCGGAACCCGCGGATCTTCACCTGGTCGTCGGTGCGGCCCAGGTACTCCAGCTGCCCGTCGGTGTTCCAGCGGGCCAGGTCGCCCGTGCGGTACATCCGTTCGCCGGGTGCGCCGTACGGGTTGGCGACGAACCGCTCGGCGGTGAGCCCCGGCCGGTCCAGGTAGCCGCGGGCCAGCTGCACACCGGCCAGATAGAGTTCGCCGGCCACCCCGGCAGGCACCGGCCGCAACGCCGTGTCCAGCACGAACACCCGGGTGTTCCAGACGGGGCGCCCGATCGGCACCCCACCGCCGGCGTCCGCCCCCGGCTCACAGGTGAAGGCGGTGACGTCGATGGCCGCCTCGGTCGGGCCGTACAGGTTGTGCAGCGGGATCGGCAGCACGGCGTGGAACTGGTCGCGCAACGAGGCCGGCAGCGCCTCGCCGCTGCAGACCACGGCCCGCAGGGAGACGCACTCGCGGGCGGCGGCTTCAGCGACGAACACCTGGAGCATCGACGGGACGAAGTGGGCGACGGTGACCTGCTCGCGCCGGATCAGTCCGGCCAGGTACCCCGGGTCGCGGTGACCGCCCGGACGGGCCGCCACCAGCGTCGCGCCCTCGATCAGCGGCCAGAAGAACTCCCACACCGACACGTCGAACCCGAACGGGGTCTTCTGCACGACGCGGTCATCGGGGGTCAGCCGGTAGGCGTCCTGCATCCACGCCAACCGGTTGACCAGGCCCCGGTGGGTGATCGTCACGCCCTTGGGACGCCCGGTGGACCCGGAGGTGTAGATGACGTACGCGGGGTGATCGACCAGAAGGCCACGGGTGCGGTCGCCGTCGTCGAGGTCGGCCGGGGACAGGCCGTCGAGGACAAGCGCCGTTTCCGGTTCGTCGAGGACGAGGCGGGGGAGCTGCCCGCTGTCCGCCGGGTTCAGGGCAGCGGTGGTGACCAGGAGTACGGGACCGGCGTCGGCGAGGAGACCGGCGATGCGGTCCGCCGGGTGGTCGGGGTCGACCGGGAGGTAGGCGGCGCCCGTCTTGAGGACGGCCAGCAGGGTGACGACGAGATCGGCGGAGCGCTCCAGGTCGACCGCGACAAGAGTTTCGGGTCCGGCGCCGCGTCCGGCCATGAGCCGGGCGAGCCGGTTGGCACGCGCGTTGAGATCGGCGTAGGACAGCCGCTCGTCCTCGAAGACCACGGCGGTGGCGTCGGGGGTGCGCGCGGCCTGTGCCTGGAAGAGGTCCGGCAGCGTCGCCGCCGGAACCTCGTGCGCGGTGTCGTTCCACGTCGTCAGCACGGTATGACGCTCGTCCGGGCCGAGCAGGTCGATGTCGGTGACGGGGCGTGCGGGGTCGGCGGTCGCGATGTCGAGGACACGGACGAACCGCTCGGCCAGCGACTCAGCCGTGCCGTGGTCGAACAGGTCGGCGGCATAGGTGAGGGAGCCGCTCAGGCCGCCGGTTTCGGTCTCGCGGAGCTGGACGTCGAGGTCGAACTTGGCGGGCAGGTCACCCGTGTTCAGGACGTGGGTCTCGACGCCGGGGAGGGCGAGGTCGGCCGGAGCGGCGTTCTGCAGCGCCAGCATGACCTGGAAGAGCGGATGGCGGGCCATGGACCGGGCGGGGGCCAGGTCCTCCACCAGCCGTTCGAACGGCACGTCCTGGTGGGCGAAGGCGTCCAGACCCCGTTCGCGCACGCGGTGCAGCAGTTCCCGGAAGGACGGTTCCCCCGAGACGTCGGTGCGGATGACCAGGGTGTTGACGAAGAAGCCGACCAACTCGTCCAGGTTCTCGTCGGTGCGGCCCGCCAGCGAGGTCCCGATGGGGATGTCGGCACCCGCGCCGAGGCGGAAGAGCAGCGTGGCGAGGGCGGCTTGCAGCACCATGAACACGGTGACGCCCTCGGCACGGGCCAAGCCCGTGATCCGCTCGTGGAGTTCGCCGTCGATGCGCAGGCCGACGGTCCCGCCGCGGTGTGAGGCCACCGGCGGCCGGGGCCGGTCGGTGGGCAGGGCGAGTTCCTCCGGCAGACCGGTGAGGGCCTCGCGCCAGTAGTGCAGTTGGCGGTTGAGGACGCTCGCCGCGTCGTGGTCCTCGCCCAGGAGCTCGCGCTGCCAGAGGGCGTAGTCCGTGTACTGGACCGGGAGCGGTTCCCACGCCGGAGCCCGGCCGCCCGCGCGGGCGGCGCAGGCGGTGGAGAGGTCGCGGGCGAGAGGCGCGAGCGACCAGCCGTCACCGGCGATGTGGTGCAGCACCAGGACCAGCACGTGTTCCTGCGGGGCGATGGCGAACAGCCGTGCCCGCAGGGGGAGTTCGTCGGAGAGGTGGAAGGGGCGACGCGCCTCCTCGGCCATGGCCCGCGCCACCTCGCCCTCCGGCATCTCCTCCTGGAGGAACGGCAGATCGATCGCCTGAGGAGCGAGGACGCGCTGCTCGGGTGCGCCGTCGACATGCGCGAAGACGGTGCGGAGCACTTCGTGGCGGGCGACGACGTCGGCGAGCGCGGCCCGGAGGACGTCGGGATCGACGTCGCCGGTGAGGCGGAGGGCGATGGGGATGTTGTAGAGCGCGGACGGCCCTTCCAACTGCTCCAGGAACCACAGGCGCTGCTGGGCGTACGACAGCGGCACCGTCGCGGGCCGCGGCCGGGCGGTCAGCGGCAGACGCGCGGTGTCGGCGCCGGTCTGGGCGAGGCGGAGGGCGAGCCCGGCGACCGTGGGCGTCTCGAACAGGGCCCGGACCGGGACCTCGGCCCCAAGGGCGGTGCGGATACGGCTGACCAGACGGGTGGCCAGGAGGGAGTGTCCGCCGAGGTCGAAGAAGTTGTCGTCCACCCCGACGTGCGGGAGACCGAGGACGTCGGCGAACGCCTGGCCGAGGAGCTGCTCCTGGAGGGTCCGCGGTTCCCGCCCCGGGCCCGTGGTGCCGTAGTCGGGGGCGGGCAGGGCCTTGCGGTCCAGCTTGCGGTTCACCGTGAGCGGGAGGGCGTCGAGCTCGACGATCGCCGACGGCAGCATGTAGTCCGGCAGTACGGCCGACAGGCCGGCACGGACGTCCACGACGTCCATGCCGCTCGCCGGGACGATGTATCCGACGAGGCGCTTGTCGCCGGGCTGGTCCTCGCGCACCACCACCGCCGCCTGGGCGACGGACGGCTGGGCGAGCAGAGCGGCCTGGATCTCGCCGAGTTCGATGCGGAAGCTGCGGACCTTGACCTGGTCGTCGGTGCGGCCGAGGTACTCCAGCAGCCCGTCGGAGTTCCACCGGACCAAGTCGCCGGTCCGGTACATCCGCTCGCCGGGTGCGCCGTAGGGGTCGGCGACGAACCGCTCCGCCGTCAGGCCGGGCCGGTTGACGTATCCCCGGGCCACCTGCACGCCCGCCAGGTACAACTCCCCTGCCACCCCTGGAGCCACCGGCCGCAACGCCGCGTCCAGCACAAAGGCCCGGACATTCGGCAGCGGACGGCCGATGGGCGGAGTCCGGTCCCACGACCGCGCGCCGCACCGCATCAGCGTGGCCCCGATGGTCGTCTCCGTCGGCCCGTAGCTGTTGTAGAACTCCCGGTCGGTAGTGACCCACCGGTTGACGAGACCCGCGTCCGGCGCCTCACCGCCCACGATGAGCGTCCGCAGCTCCGGCAGGCGCGCCGGGTCCAGCTGCCGCGCGACCCCCGGTGTCACGTGCGCCACGGACACGTTCTGCGCGCGCATCAAGTCCTGCAGGCGTTCGAGGTCGACCCGGTCCTCATCGGCGGCCAGCACGAAGGCCGCACCGGAGACCAGGGTGACGAAGAGGTCCTGCACCGACACGTCGAAGCTGAACGCCGTCGCCCCCAGCATCCGTGCACCCTCGCCGATCCCGTACTCGGCTGCGGCGGCGGCGATGTTGTTGGCGAGCGAGCGATGCGTGACCGCGACGCCCTTGGGACGCCCCGTGGAGCCCGAGGTGTAGATGACGTACGCGCGGTGGTCGGGCAGCAGCGGGCCGCGCCGGTCCGCGTCGGACAGGTCATGCGCGGCGCGGCCCGACAGGTCGTCGAGGGACGGACGAGTGACGTCGACGCCCGGCAGGCCCTCCCACGTCGCGTCGCCTCCGATGAGGACCGAGGGCCGTGCCTCGGCGAGCAGATACGCGATGCGCTCGACCGGGTGCCCGGGATCGACGGGGAGGTAGGCGGCCCCGGTTTTGAGAGTGGCCAGGATGGCGACGACGAGATCGACGGACCGGGGAAGGGCCAGGGCGACCAACTGCTCTGGTTTCGCGCCGTGTTCGATCAGCAGCCGGGCGAGCTGGTTGGCACGGGTGTTGAGTTCGGCGTAGGACACGTCCATGCCTTCGAACACCAGGGCAGGCGCCGAGGGAGTACGTGCGACCTGGGCCTCGAACAGCTCGGTGACCGTGGTCTGCGGCAGCTGCCGGGTGGTGTTGTTCCACTCCACCAGGACGCGGTGGTGCTCGGCCGGGCTGAGCACGTCGATCCGGTCCACGGGGACGGACGGATGCGCGGTGACGGTGTGCAGGACCCGGGTGAAGCGTTCGGCGAGGGCGGCGGCGGTGTGGTGGTCGAACAGGTCGGTGGCGTAGGTGATCGCGCCGTGGAGGCCGGCGGGCTTGCCGTTGTCGGTGAGGTGTTCGTTGAGCTGGAGGTCGAGGTCGAACTTGGCGGGACCGTTGCCCGTGGGCAGAGCCTCGGCGGACAGGCCGGGCAGTTCGAGAACGGCCTGCGTGTTGTTCTGGAGGGTGAGCATGACCTGGAACAGCGGGTGGCGGGCCATCGACCGGGTCGGCGAGAGCTCTTCCACCAGGCGCTCGAACGGGATGTCCTGGTGGGCGTAGGCGTTGAGTGCGTGCTCGCGGACGCGTTCGAGGAGCTGGATGAAGTCGGGGTCGCCTGACAGGTCGGTGCGCAGGACGAGGGTGTTGACGAAGAATCCGACGAGGTCGTCGACTGCTTGGTCGGTGCGTCCGGCGATGGGGGTGCCGATGGGGATGTCGTCGCCGGCGCCGAGGCGGTTCAGCAGTACGGCGAGTGCGGCTTCCGCCACCATGAACACGGTCACACCCTGGGCCCGTGCCAGATCCACGACGGCCTGGTGGACGTCGGCGTCGATGCGGAGGTCGACGGTGGCGCCGCGGTGGGAGGCCACCGGGGGACGGGGTCGGTCGGTCGGCAGCGCCAGTTCTTCGGGGGCGTCATCGAGTGCGTGCTGCCAGTAGGCGAGTTGCTCGGCCAGGAGGCTGCCGGGGTCGGAGGCGTCACCGAGCAACTCCTGTTGCCAGATGCTGTAGTCGGCGTACTGGACGGGCAGGGGTGCCCAGGTGGGGGCGGTGCCGGTGGTGCGGGCGGTGTAGGCGGTGGAGACGTCGTGGGCCAGGGGGCCGAGGGACCATCCGTCACCGGCGATGTGGTGGAGGACGACGACCAGCACATGCTCATCGGGACCGGTCCGGATCAGGCGGGCCCGCAGCGGGATCTCGCTCGCCAGATCGAAGGGTTGTGCCGCCGCCTCGGCCCCGGCCTGCGGTGCCTGTTCGGCGTCGATGACGGTGAAGAGGTCACCGATGTCGTCGGCGTCGATGATGCGCTGGTGGGGCCGGCCGTCGACGGTGGTGATGACGGTGCGGAGGACTTCGTGGCGGGCGACGACGTCGCGGAGTGCGGCGTTGAGGGCGTCGGTGTCGAGGGTGCCGGTCAGCCGCAGCGCCATGGGGATGTTGTAGGTGGGGGACGGTCCTTCGAGTTCGCTGAGGAACCACAGGCGCTGCTGGGCGAACGACAACGGCACCAGTTCCGGCCGCTGCGCCGGGACCAAGGCAGGCCGCGAGGCGCTGGTGGTGGTCAGCCGGTCCGCGAGTTCGCGGAGCGTGGGTGCCTCGAACAGCGTACGAATCGGGACCTCTACCCCGAATGCTGATCGGATGCGGCTGATCAGGCGCGTCGCGAGGAGGGAATGGCCGCCGAGTTCGAAGAAGTTGTCGTCGATGCCGACGGACGGCAGGCCGAGTGTCTCGGCGGCCAGGGCGCACAGGATTTCTTCCTGGGCGTTGGCCGGGCCTCGGCTGGTGGCCGTGGTGGTGTAGTCGGGGGCGGGGAGGGCTTTGCGGTCGAGTTTGCGGTTCGCGGTGAGCGGGAGGGCGTCGAGTGCGACGATCGCCGCAGGCACCATGTAGTCGGGCAGCAGGCCGGTGACGTGGGCGCGCAGTTCGGCGCCGTCCACGGTTGCTCCCGTGACGATGTAGCCGACGAGGCGCTTGTCGCTGGGCTGGTCCTCACGCACCACCACTGCCGCCTGGGCGACGGACGGGTGGGTGGCCAAGGCGGCTTCGACCTCGCCGAGTTCGATGCGGAACCCGCGGATCTTGACCTGGTCGTCGGTGCGGCCCAGGTATTCGAGTTGCCCGTCGGCGGTCCATCGGACCAGGTCCCCGGTGCGGTACATGCGCTCGCCCGCACCGCCGTAGGGGTTGGCGACGAACCGTTCCGCGGTCAGCGCGGGCCGGGCGAGGTATCCGCGGGCCAGGCCGGCTCCGGAGATGTACAGCTCCCCGGCCACGCCGGCCGGCACCGGCCGAAGAGCCGCGTCCAGCACGAACACCCGGGTGTTCCAGATGGGCCGCCCGATGGGTACACGGGTGCCGTGTCCGGGATGCAGGGGTGCCAGTGTCGACCACACGGTGGTCTCCGTCGGGCCGTAGAGGTTGGTCACCGACGCTGCTGCTGCCGTCAACTGCTCAGCGAGCGCCGGGGGCAGTGCCTCGCCGCCGACCAGCGCCCGGAGCCCGCTGATCGCGTCCGGTGCCTCCACGGCCAGGGCCTGCCACACCGCGGGCGTCGCCTGCAGCACCGTGGCGCCCGACCGGCGGATCAGTTCGGCCAGGGCCTGCGGGTCCCGGGCGGTGTCGCGGTCGGCGAGCACCACGCGGGCGCCGGACACCAGGGGTACGAAGACCTCCAGTGTGTGGATGTCGAAGGCCACCGTGGTCACGGCGACGAGGGCGTCGTCGGTGTCCAGGGCCAGGTACTCGCGCATGGCGGCCACGAAGTTGCCGAGCGCGTGGTGGGAGACCACGGTCCCCTTCGGCCGGCCCGTGGAGCCCGAGGTGTAGATCACGTACGCGGGGTGGGCGGGCAGCAGTGCCACGCCGCGTTCGGCGCCGGTCAGGTCCTCGCCCTCACGACGTGAGATCGCTTCGGCGGTCTCCGGGGCGTCCACGACCAGCCGCGCCGTGCCCTCCGGCAGCACCGACTCCACCGCACGGGTCGTCACCACCAGCGCGGGCCGGGCGTCCGCCATCACATAGGCGATGCGATCGACCGGGTGGCCGGGATCGATGGGGAGGTAGGCGGCGCCTGTCTTGAGCGTGGCCAGGATGGCGACGACGAGGTCGACGGACCGGGGAAGGGCCAGCGCGACCAGTTGTTCGGGCCGTGCCCCGTGCTCGGCCAGCAGCCGGGCGAGCCGGTTGGCGCGGGCGTCGAGTTCCGCGTAGGACACGGCGATGCCCTCGAACACCACGGCGGTGGCGTCCGGGGTGCGTGCGGCCTGTGCCTGGAACGACTCCACCACCGTCGCCGGCGGCGCCTCTCTGACGGTGTCGTTCCACTCCTCCAGGATGCGGTGGTGCTCGGCCGGGCCGAGGACGTCGATCCGGCTCACGCGGACCGACGGTTCGGCGGCCACCGTTTCGAGCACCCGGACGAGACGTTCGCCGATGCCGGCGGCGGTGTCGTGGTCGAACAGGTCGGTGGCGTAGGTGATCGCGCCGTGCAGGCCCGCGGGCTCGCCCGCGTCGGTGAGGCGTTCGCCGAGCTGGACGTCGAGGTCGAACTTGGCGGGCACGTCGCCGGTGGGCAGGATCTCGACGTCCAGACCGGGCAGTTCGAGATCCGGGGTGGTGTTGTTCTGGAGGGTGAGCATGACCTGGAACAGGGGGTGGCGGGCCATCGACCGGGCCGGGGTGAGCTGTTCCACCAGCCGTTCGAACGGCACGTCCTGATGCGCGTATGCGCCCAGAGCCGTCTCACGCGCCTGACCCAGCATGTCCAGGAACGTCGGATCGCCGGACACGTCGGTGCGCAGGACGAGGGTGTTGACGAAGAATCCGACGAGGTCCTCCACCGCCTCGTCGGTGCGTCCGGCGATGGGGGTGCCGATGGGGATGTCGTCCCCGGCGCCGAGGCGGTGCAGGAGGACGGCCAGTGCCGCCTGCGTCACCATGAACAGGGTGACACCGTGTGCGCGGGCCAGCTCGGCCAGTGCCTGGTGGTCCTCGGCGCCGATGTGGAGGTCGACGGCAGCGCCGCGATGGGTGGCCACCGGGGGCCGGGGCCGGTCGGTGGGCAGTGCCAGTTCCTCGGGCGCCCCGTCCAGCGCGTCGCGCCAGTAGGCGAGTTGCTCCGACAGCAGGCTGGCGGGGTCGGTCGCGTCACCCAGCAGCTCCCGCTGCCACAGGCCGTAGTCGGCGTACTGCACCGGCAACGCGCCCCATGCGGGGAGTCCACCGGTGGCGCGGGCGGCGTAGGCGGCCGACAGGTCACGTGCCAGCGGGCCCAGCGACCAGCCGTCGCCCGCGATGTGGTGCACCACCACGACCAGCACGTGGTCGTCCGGCCCCACCTCGGCCAGCGACGTGCGGACGGGGATGTCGGTGGCCAGGTCGAAGCGGTGCCCCGCGGCCTCGCTCAGCCAGGACGGCAGGGCGCCTTCCGCCACCGGGCTGACCGGCAGCACGGCACGGGCTTCCTCGGACGGAAGGATCCGCTGGTAGGGCAGACCGTCCACGGTGGTGAAGACCGTGCGCAGGACTTCGTGCCGGCCCACGACGTCGTGCAGCGCGGCGCGCAGGGCGTCGGTGTCCAGCCTGCCGGTCAGCCGCAGCGCCATGGGGATGTTGTAGGTGGCCGAGGGGCCTTCCAGCTCGCTGAGGAACCACAGCCGCTGCTGGGCGAACGACAGCGGCACCCGCTCCGGTCGCCGCGCGGGCGCCAACGGGGGCCGGGACGCGCCGGAGGCGGTCAGCCGGCCCGCCAGTTCACGGAGCGTGGGTGCCTCGAACAGCGTCCGGATGGGCACCTCCACCCCGAACACCGACCGGATGCGGCTGACCAGCCGGGTCGCGAGCAGGGAGTGCCCGCCCACCTCGAAGAAGTTGTCGTCCACCCCCACGGAGGGCAGGTTGAGCACGTCGGCGGCCAGCGCGCACAGGATCTCCTCCTGTGCCGTCGCCGGACGCCGGGCGCCGCTGTCCGCGTCGTGACGCGGAGCCGGCAGCGACTTGCGGTCCAGCTTGCCGTTGACCGTGAGCGGCAGTGCGTCCAGTGCGACGATCGCCGTCGGCAGCATGTAGCCGGGCAGCACGGCTGAGAGAGCGGCACGGACGTCGGCGATGTCGACGCCGTCCGCACCACTCGCGGGGACGACGTAGCCGACGAGGCGCCGGTCGCCGGGCTGGTCCTCACGTACGACCACCGCGGCTTGGCCCACGGACGGATGCGCCGTCAGCGCGGCCTCGACCTCACCGGGCTCGATCCGGAAACCGCGGATCTTCACCTGGTCGTCCGCCCGGCCCAGGTACTCCAGATGACCGTCGGCGCCCCATCGCACCAGGTCACCGGTCCGGTACATCCGCTCGCCCGCCGTGAACGGGCTGGCCACGAACCGCTGCGCGCTCAGGGCGGGGCGGTCAAGGTATCCCCGCGCCAACTGCACGCCGGCGACGTACAGCTCACCCGCGACACCTGGGGGCACCGGCCGCAGCGCACCGTCGAGCACGTACGCCCGGGTGTTCCACACCGGGCGGCCGATGGGCACGGTCGAGTGCCCGCGGTCCGCCGCGCTCCACCGTCCGTACGTGACCTGGATGGTCGTCTCGGTCGGCCCGTACAGATTGATCAACGGAACGCCCCACGCCCCGGCGACCCGCGCCGCCAAGGGCGCGGGAAGCGCCTCGCCACCGGACAGGACGAGCCGGAGGCGACCCGCGTCCTCCAGCGGAAGGGTGTCCAGCACCGAGGGAACGAGCTGCGCCACCGTGACGCCGTGGCGCACGATGTGCGCCATCAGCCTCTGCGGGTCCCGGGCCTCCTCGCTGGACACCAGGGACATCGCGGCACCGCTGACCAGCGGCAGCCACACCTCGCAGCCGGCCGCGTCGAAGCTGGCGGACGTACGGGCCAGCACCACGTCGCCGGCTTTCGTGCCGCTTGCCTCGCGCAGGCACAGCAACTGGTTCACGAGCCCCGCGTGCGGCACCGCGACACCCTTGGGCCGGCCGGTGGACCCGGAGGTGTAGATCACGTACGCCGGATGCGCGGACCGCAGCACCGCGCACCGCTCGGCGTCGGCCAGGTCGGCGTCACCCAGGTCCTCAAGCGCCGCGACGGTGCCCGGGGCATCGATCGCCAGAGCCGTCACCTCGTCCGGCAGCCCCTCCTGTGCCGCCTCGGTGGTGAGCACGAGGCCGGGCCGGGCGTCCCGGAGCATGTAAGCGATCCGGTCGGCGGGGTAGGCGGGGTCCACGGGTACGTACGCCGCCCCCGCCTTCACCACCGCCAGCAGGGCGACCACCAGGTCGGCCGAGCGGTCCATCAGCACCGCCACCCGGTCCTCCGGCCCCGCACCCCTGATGACCAGCAGCCGCGCCAGACGGTTCGCCCGGGCGTTCAGCTCCGCGTACGTCAGCTGGGTGTCCCCGGACACCACCGCGGTCGCGTCCGGTGTGCGCGCGACCTGCGACTGGAACAGTTCGGGAAGCGTTGTGAGGGGGACCTCCCGCTCGGTGTGGTTCCACTCCACCAGCACGCGGTGCTGTTCGACGGGGGTGGCCAGGTCCAGCCGGGCGAGCGGCGCACCGGGCTCCAGGCCGGCCAGTGCGGTGAGCAGATACAGGAACCGCGCCTGGTGGGCGGCGTTCTCCTCCTCGGTGTAGAGCGCGGGGTTGGCCAGGAAGTCCAGCCGCAGACCCGTGTCCCGCTCGTAGATGAGGATCGTCAGGTCGTCCACCGCGCCGTTCGCGAGGTAGGTGCGCGCGGTGGTCTCGCACTGCCCGAACCGGGGCATCGTCCGGTCGTCGGGGAGGAAGTTGATCGCGGGACCGAACATGCGGCCGCCCGTACGGGCGAGTTTGAGGTCGCGGTACAGATCCTCGTACCGGTAGCGCTGGTGCTGCAGAACCCCCCGGCTCCGCGCGGACGCCTCCCTGGCCAGGTCACGCACGCTCATGTCCGCCGCGATGCGCATGCGCAGCGGCAGCACCTGGGCCATGCTCGCCACCGACCCCTGCACCCGCGACCCCTTGCGCGCCGTGACGGTCAGCCCCATCACGACGTCCTGCGCCTGCGCCACCCGATGCGCGTACAGCCCGGCGGCCCCGATCAGCAGGGCGGGCAGGGCGACGCCGGACGCGCGGGCCACCTGCCGAAGCGACTGCGCGACCTCGGCCGAGACCTCGGCGGTGCGGCGGTGAGCACGGTGGGACGCCGACGCCGACGCCGACGCCGACGCCGAGGCCAGGCTCACGGCCTCGGGCGCGTCCTCCATCCGCTCGGCCCAGTAGGCGCGGTCCCGCGTGAACTGCTCGCTCCCGCGGTACGACTCGTCGTCGGCCAGGATCTCCTCGAGCGTCGCGAATGGCGTGAACGGGCAGTCGCGCCCCTCTTCGAGGGCGGTGTAGATCTCCGTCACCCGGTTCAGCCACACCGCGTAGCCGACGGCGTCCACCGCGATGTGATGGGCCCGCAGATACACCACGGTCCTGTCCTCGCCCACCATGAGCGCGGTGAAGGTGATGATCCGGCCGTGTTCGAGATCGGCGGGACGCGCCGCGTCGGCCCGCATCCATGCCTCCGCGGCCGCCACCGGTCCGGGCTCCGCGCGCAGGTCGACCACGGGCAACCGGTAGTCGGGCAGGGGTTCGACCACCTGCCACGGGCCGTCTTCGTTTTGCCCGAACCGCCGGTGCGACACCTCGGCCTCGGCCAGCGCCTGGCCGAACGCCGCCTCCAGCAGGCCGAGTTGCAGGGGGCCGGCGATGTCCAGGTACTCCACCATGTTCTGGGCCGGGCTCTCCGGATCCAGTGCCTGGGCGTACCAAATGCCCTTCTGAGCCGCGGTCAGGGCCTTTTTGGCATGGTTAGGCATATTGAATACCCCGTGTACTTGATATCCGGCGAGAAGTCAGCGCAAAATCCTGTGCCACGCGGACTCGTCATCTGCCGGCGACAGATTTCCTGCCTGTCGAAGTCCGGCCGCGAGCGCGGTGCAATGCAGGACTCCCCGGGGTGGCGACCGGCGAAGCCCTTTAATCTTTTTTGAAGGTCCGGTGTGTTCTCGCCGATATCAGAAGAACGAAGTGGCCGACGTGAATGCGGCCGGGGCGAACATTTCGGCGCCTGTCAGGTCGTGTGTGCTTCATTTCCGGCCCCCGGGGTGGCGTGCCGGGGGAGCGGCCTCGGCGTCAGGGGGCGGCGGGGACGCGCGGCGCGTGCGACGGCCGCTGCTCGCCTGCCGGGCCCCGAGTACGGTCCGCTGCGACGCAACGGACCGCAGGCCCAGGTGCTTTCAGTTGCCGCCCATGGCATCGACCAGGCTCTGGGGCCGCATGTCGGTCCATGTACGTTCAACGTAGTCAAGGCAGTCCTGGCGCGAAGCCTCGCCGAATGCGATCTCCCAGCCCTCGGGGACATCGACAAAAGTCGGCCACAGGGAATGCTGCTTCTCTGCGTTGACCAGCACCAGATAGCTGGCTTCCTGGTCCTCAAACGGGTTCGTCATGTCCGGCGCCTTCTGATATTCGTTCAAATTACTCGTGCTTTACCAACTTTACGCAAACGGAACCTATTCATCGCAAGCAAACACGGAGTTACCTCCGGCTGGCACCCGCATGATCTTGCGGTGGCAGTGGGGTCGCGTCGGATTCCCTTGATTGCCCGGGTGGGGCAGGTTTATTGCTTTTGTGTGCGGATCCCGGGCGCCGTGAGGGCCGGGCGTGCGACGTGCGGCAGACGCCGCTGCCGGTCAGGAGGCGCTTCGACGGACACTGCTCGGAGTCGGACCAAGTCGCCACGAGTGCCTGCCAATCCGGAAAGCGCGGGCCGGAGACCGTCTCCCGCACGGGTTCACCGTTGAGCCAGCACACCTGCTCGGGGGCGCCGTCGCCGGTGTCGAACAGGCAGCACACTCCTCCGCAGGCCGCGGTGAGGTCGGTGAACGCCTGTCTGACGTTGGCCGATTGCGCGAACAAGCGGCTCATCCCCGACGACGCGGCCCAGCACTCCACCGACGTGTAGCCAGGGTGCAGTACGGACGCGAACCGGATCGTCGCGTAGATGTACCCGATCCGCATGCGCCCGTCCGCCTCGGGTTCGGAGCCTCTCGCCTGCGCGTACTGACGCAGTGCGTCATCGACGTCGAACAGGAGGGACATGTCGAGTTCGAGCGTGCTGCTCGTGGAGCAGTCGACCGGCTCGCTTGCCAAATGCGACGTGAACGGGAGAAGGAGCCGCTCACCGCCGGGCAAGGTGACATCGAGCGGCGGCGCGGCAGGTGCCCGTGGTGCCGCCAGCGCGGCGAGACGGGTCAACACCCTGGCGACATTCCCAGGACGCAGATAGATGTCGTAGCCATAGATCAGGCCCACTTCTCCCCCTGCCCCGGATCGAACCGCACCCTCTCACGACTCGCCCCTCGGGCGCTTGCCGGTTTCCTGGGCACCGGTTTCGGCACCGGCAACCCGCCGGAGGCGGACACGCGTGAGGCGGCGGCCCGGTGCTCGGCGCAGCGGGCCGCCGCCTCAGGGCGCGGGGATGCCAATGGTCGTCGTGCAGTTCACCGCACGGGCCTTCACCCCAGGGACGGATAGTCGCCCGCGGCGAGGTCGTCGATCAGGCTCGGGTGGGTGGGCTTCCAGCCGAACCTTTCCTGGGTCAGTGCGCCCGACGATGCCATGTCGAGGGCGAACATGCGCCCGATGACGCCGAAGCGCTCGGCCGGCACGGACTCGACGGGCACTGACAGGACGCCGCCGATGGTCTCGGCAAGCGACTTCATGGTGTCGCCCTCGTCCGCCACCGCGTGCAGGGCCGTGCCGGGTGCGGCGTCCTCGAGCGCGATGCGGAACAGCGGGGCGGCGTCGAGCAGGTTGACCGCGGGCCATCGCTGCGTGCCGTCGCCGACGTACGCGGACACACCAGTTTTCTGGGCGGTGGCGATCAGCACCGAGCAGAAGCCGTATGCCGAGGCGCGCCGGTGCACGGAGCGGGGCAGCCGGACGACGGAGGAGCGGATGTCCTGGGCGGCCAGGGCCAGGATCTCCTGTGAGGTGCGGCCGCGGCCGCCGGTCGGGCCGTCGGTGGTGTCGGGGTCCTCCTCGGTGGAGGTGTGGCCGGGCATCATCGGTGTGAGGCCGGCGTGCACGAACGGCTTGCCGCTGCCGGCGAGGGCGGCCGCGAGGGTCTTCACGGCGCGCGCTTCCTCCTCGATGCCCTGGTCCATGTTGTTCCAGTCGTTGCTGAAGGCCAGGTTGACGACACCGTCGGCTTGTGCGGCGCCGGTGCGGAGGCTGTCGAGGTCGGTGAGGCCGCCGCGGAGCGGCGTCCCGCCGGCGGCGGTGACGGTCTTGGCCGCGGCATCGGATCGGACGAGGCCGATGACTTCGTGTCCAGCGGCGATGAGGTCGGGAACGACAACTGAACCGATGCTGCCGCTGGCGCCGGTGACGAATACACGCATGGGAGGCTCCAGATGACTGCTGCGACGTTGCGTCGCAGGACGGGCATGTCGGGGGTCAGGCCGGGTGGTTGCAGGTGTGCGGATCGGCGGGTCGCCTGGACTTGGGAAGCCCGGCGACCACGAGACGGTAGGAGTCGGTGACGAGTTCCTCCACCAGCTTGTCGTCGATGGTGTCCCCGCCCTGGACCGTGATCCAGTGTGTTTTGTTCATGTGGTAGCCGGGGGTGATGTCCGGGTACCGCTTACGCAGGGCTGTGGCGTCGTCCGGATCGGCTTTCAGGATCAGGACGGGACGGCCCGGCATGTCGGTCATGAGCATGAAGACCTTGCCGGCCACCTTGTGGAGCTCCCAGTCGGGGTCCAAGCGATGCTCCTGGTCGGTGCCGGGCAGTTCCGCGGTGACATCGCGCGCGATCTTCTGCAGTTCCTCTCCGTCCAAGATGATCAGCTCCTCTGTCGTTCGAGTCCCTGGCGTATGCCGGGCCGTCCACCGCCTACGGGAGGACGCGGATGACTGTCTTCCCGCGGCGTCGCGTGGTCGGGTTGAGGGCTCCGACAGCATCGTCGAGACTCGCGACGTCACCAATGTTGGTCCGCAGCCGTCCGTCCCGCACCCGCTGCACGATCTCACCGAGGCCGGCGCGATCGGCCTCGACGACGAAGTCCATGGCCAGGCCGTCGGCGGGCCGTGCCTCGACCGGGCCGACGACGGACACCAGCGCTCCTCCGGCCCTGATCAGGGCGGCGGACTGCTTCTGAACGTCGCCACCGATGACATCGAAGACCAGGTCGACGCCGCCGACGTCCTTCAGCGCGTCGCTGCCGAGGTCGACGAACTCGTGCGCCCCGAAGTCGAGCGCCTTCTCGCGGTCGGCGGCTCGTCCGGTGCCGATGACGTAGGCGCCCGCCTCACGGGCGAGCTGGGTCACCATCGTCCCGACGGCCCCGGCTGCGCCGTGGGCGAGGACGGTCTGGCCGGCCTGGAGGCGGCCGTGCTGGAACAGGCCCTGCCACGCGGTCAGGCCTGAGATCGGCAGGGACGCGGCTGTCGTGAAGTCGACGTCGCCCGGCAGCGGTGCGAGGTTGCGTGCCTCGATCGCCACGTACTCCGCGAGGGTGCCGTCGCGGTGCCAGTCGGCGAGGCCGAACACGCGCTGCCCGACCGAGAGCCCCGCCGTGCCGTAGCCGAGAGCGGTGACCACGCCGGCCAGCTCGTGGCCGGGGATCGACGGAGTTTTGTCGCGGCCGGCGCGGTCGGCCCAGGTGGACGGCCACTCCATCTCCGTGGGGACGAAGCCTGCTGCATGGATCCGAACAATGACGTCGTTGATCGCCGCGAGCGGCTCAGGCCGCTCCGTCAGCGTCATTCCGGCTGTTCCCGCGGCCTGGTCGGTGACCACAATGGCTTTCATTGGTATGGCTCTTCCTGGTAGGGGTGGAGGGTTTTGTCTCCGGGTGGGTGCTCAGACGAAGGTGAACAGCTCGTCCGCGTCGAAGCGCGAGATCGGGGTGGGGTACACCCGCTCCGGGTCGGGGTAGCCGAGGGCCAGCAGCACCGTCGTGGTGTGACCGCCTTCCCGGATCTTGAAGGCCTTGTCGACACTGGTCGGGTCGAAGCCCTCCAGCGGAGTGGCCTCCACGCCGAGCTCGGCGGCCGCCATCATGGTCAGGCCCACCGCCATGTAGGTCTGCTTCTCCATCCAGTGGTTCAGGTCCTTGTACCCGTAGGTGCGAAGGTCGAGGAAGTTCCGGGTCATGGATTCCCACAGCTCCTGCTTTGACAGATCGGGGAACCGGCCATCGGCCCTCTCCTTGGCGAACACCGCCTCCAGATGGGCGTCGGGCAGATCCGCCCGGGTGGTGAGAATGATCGTGTGCGACGCGTTGAGGACCTTCTCGGCGTTGTCCCGGAACCGTTCGCCCAGGTTGTCGGCGAGCCGTTCCTTGCCCTCCGTCGTGGCGAGGACGTAGAAGTGGTTGGGCTGTACGTTCACCGATGTCGGCGTGGAACGCAGGAACCGCAGCAGCTGCTGGAGGGTTTCCCCCGGAATGGTCCTGCTGGGATCGAAATACCTGGTGAGATGCTTGTTCATGAGCTTTTCAAGATTCACGTGAATCTGCCTCTCTCGTGCGACGAATGGGTTGGGGTTATGTCGTTCGGCGGGCGATCAGCTCGTTGATGCGTTCGAAGCCGGTTCCTGTCGTCGCGCTGCGCAGGTCACCCGCGACGAGAGCCTTGATGGCCTGGTCGAGTGCCTGCATCGCGTGGGTGTAGAGCGCCGGACCCACGCTGATGCGCTTGACGCCGGCCTTCTGCAGTTCGGCGACGGTCAGCACCTTGTCCGCCGGCGAGATGAGGACGTTCACCGGTGTCGGCGCCACGGCGGCGACGATCGCGACGAGTGCGTCGAGGTCGGGCGGGAAAGGGGCGTAGAGCACATCCGCGCCGGCCTCCGCGAAGGCCGTCAGACGCCGGATGGTGTCGTCGAGGTCGGGCCGCCCCTGGAGGAAGTTGTCGGTGCGGCCGGTGACGACGATGCGCCCCTTGGCCGCCTTCACGGCGCTGCGGATGCGGTCGACCGCCTCGTCGAAGTCGCGGATCGGCTGATCGGGACGGCCCGAGGTGTCCTCGATCCCGATACCGGCCAGGCCGGACTCGACGGCGGCCTCCACGGTCGCGGCGACGTCCTCAGGCGTGTCGCCGTAGCCGTCCTCGAAGTCCCCGTTGACAGGCAGCCCGGTGAGACGGCCGAGCAGCCGCGCATGCTCAAGGTGCTCATCACGCGTGACTTCGTGACGTCCGTCGGGCCGGCCGAGTGTGGTGGCGAGTGCCGCCGACGACGTCGCGATCGCCTCGAAGCCGGCATCGGCCAGCATCAGAGCCGAGAGGCCGTCCCACGCGTTCGGCATGACGAGGCCGCCGTCGCGGGTGTGCAGCGCCATGAATTTTTCATAGAGCTCGGAGCCCGGCATATCGAACCTTTCCCTGGTGATCGTTTTTGGGTGGTGAGGGGATTCCCGACACAGGGGACGCCTTCCCCCAACGTACCGCAGATCGGCCACTGTATAGGACTAAATGGTCCTCGAATTTCAGACCTTGTGTCCGACATCTGTGCAGGTAAATTCCCGCTCTGCAGCGAGGGGGGCCCATAAATGGATGGACTAAAACGTCCTTCAGCGGTCAGGTGCTCCGTGAGCCGTGTCGTGACCGGAGAGCTACGCCAAGTCGTGCTCGATTGCGGTGAGCTCGTCGTCGTGGCGGCCTGCCACGGGCTCGTGCTTGACGAAGGCGCCGGCACCGGGATGGACCGTGTCGATGAGGTCGGCGTACTCGGGGTTGCGGTCGATGAACTCACCCACCACCGGGCACATGACGGTGATCTTCTTCCCGCTCGCGCGGACTTCGTCCAGCACGCGGGAGATGAGCTCGGAGGCCACCCGGTTCTTGCGGTAGGCGGGGTCGACCCAGGTCGTCAGAAGTACGACGCGGCCGCCTACGAACCGGTACGAGAGTTCGGCGATCCCATCGTCACCGAGAGCGGCGATCCAGCGACCGTGCTCCGCGTCGTGGACGACATCGAGCACCCACCTGGACTCCGCCTCGCCGGGAATTACCTCGTCCAAGGCGGCGATGAGCGCGGCATTGTTCTCTTGACGGGCGGACGCCTCCGCCCCGAAATCGAACGTCATTGTCGTACTTTCTGTCGAGGGACCGGATCAGTGGGTTCGGTCAAACGGGCGTGGCCGGGAGCCGGCGCGGTTCGTCGTGATTACTCGTGTCGGTGTGCGGATCGCGAGCGGCGAGGACGCTGAAGAGGGTTGCGACAAGAGCGAACACGGCGTATCCGAGGGTGATCCGCGGCAGCGAGAGGGCGTTCGAGAGCTGGCCGGAGACAAGGCTGGGGAAGGCGGCGCCGCTGTAGCAGAGCAGGTAGACGGCGCTGAAGATCGGCGCCCGGTCGGCGAGGGTGCTGCCGTGGAGCAGACCGCGGGTGGCGGAGCTGATGGCGATCCCTTGACCGGTGCCGGCGATGACGGTCGCGGCGACGAACAGTGCCAGCGTGCCGATGGCGATCGCGGTGATGATGCCGATCCATCCGGCCAGGAAGACGACCATGCCGATTCGCTGGGCCGCGGCCGAGGTGAAGCGACCCCCGATGGGAGCACCGAGAACGCTGGGGGCCATGTAGAGGGCGAAGACCAGTCCGAGCGTGAGGGCGCTGCGGGTGTGGAATCGGTCCGCGACCAGCGCCGGCATGAAGGCCTGGTAGAAAGCCCCGGTCGCCCACGTCGCGAGGAACACTGCCGCGGCCACCGGGAGCAGGTTCCTGACCCGCGCCGGTACGCGGACCCGGGGCAGCAGGGACTGCCAGGCACCCGGCGTCGGCTTCGCGGTTTCCGGGCTGATGACGACGAGCACGGCGGACAGCGCGAGGAAACCGGCGCACGCCAGGTAGATGAGGTGGCGTGGCCAGGGGCCGAACTGGACCAGGGCACCGGAGGCGATGGCACCGAGGGTGAGGCCGAGCATGGGTCCCTGGCTGGAGGCGACGGATGCCAGCCATTCCGGTCTGCTGGGTGCGGTGTCGACGATGTAGGAGGTGAGGCTGCTGCCGGCCACCCCCGTACCGACACCCATCAGGAGCCGGCCCGACAGCAGGGTCCCGATGTCGTGCACGTTCAGCAGGAGCAGGCAGCCCAGCAGGAGCAGGCTGAGACTGACGATCGCGGTGGGCCGTCGGCCCAGGTGATGGGAGAGTCGTCCCAGCACGAGCAGTCCGGCGATGGTGCCGACGGCATTGCTGACGATGGCCAGCGAGATGCCGGCGTTGGTGAACCCGTCCTCGGCCCGGTAGGTGTTGAACAAGGGGATCGGTGCGGCCGACGCGGCGAACGAGGCCACCAGGGCGACCACCGCGGCGGAGAAGGCCAACTGGAGCGTTCTGCCCCGGCGGGTCAGGTTGATCACTGGTGCCAGGTCCTGCATCGAGCAGTGCCTTTCCATGAGTCGGTACGTCAGGTCCCGATGCGGGGCTGTGGTCTGTCTGCATGTGGCCGGCACCTGTGCGGCCGACCGTGCCGGCGGCCGTACCGGCGCCGATTCGGCCGGGTCAGGTGCCAGGGGCGATCGCGCAGGCCGAGACGCAGACCCAATTGCCGTCACGCTTCTGGTAGGTGTCCGTGTAGAGGGCTTCCTGATGCGCGCCGTCGGCGAGCAGGGTGTAGGTGGCACGGGCGTGGATCAGGGCGACGTCACTGAGGATGCGGATTTTGACGTTGTGCACAGCGAGATCCTTGAAGGGTCGCGGCTCGGCGATGTATTCGAGGAACTCGGCACGGTTGCGTGTGACGCCTGGAGTCTGAACGACGAAGTCCTCGGCGAGGAACTCGCTGAAGCGCTGCACGTCGTTGAACTGGTCGGAGTGGACATAGTCGTTGTTGAGCTGGTCGAGGATCGCCAGGTCTTCGGTGGTCTGCTTGGTGTGGTTCATGTGTCTGTTCCTTCTCTGCGTGGTGTGGCGTTCACTGCAGGTCGGATCGACGCGGCGAATGTGGCCGTAAGGGGGGAGGCCCGCAATGGGGGATGCCTCACGTTCGCTGTGGAATGCGGCCGTCGCGCTATGGAGGGCTCCGGACAAAAGCCACTGCTTGCGACGAACTCTCTTCAGCGTCTCAAAGACAAAACGGGACTGTCAAGTCCTCTTGTATTTGGTATTGCTGATCAATGTCCCGGAAACGTGCAGGTCAATGGCTTAATGCCTCAGATTGACGCCATGGCGTATGGACTGCGTAACTCTTTGTGGCGGCGTGCCAGTGGTCGCCGTATCAGACCTGCAAATGCAGCGGTTTGCCGGTCAGCGCGAGAGTTGCCTCACCGAGCGCCTCGCCCTGCGTCGGGTACGCGTGGATGAGGCCGGCGACGTCCTGAGGACGCGCTTCCCAGTTGTAGATGAGCTGCGCTTCGCCGATCTGCTCACTGATCCGGTCGCCGATCATGTGCACCCCGACGACTGCCCCGTCCTTCCTCCGGACGACCTTGACGTGGCCTTCCGTTCTCAGCGTTCGGCTGCGGGCGTTGGTCGCGAGATCGTAGACGACGGAGTCGATGTTCTCGGCCCCGTGCACCTGCTCGGCCTTGGCTTCCGTCAGGCCGACCGACGCGATCTCGGGGCGGGAGAACGTGACGCGCGGGACGCCGTCGTAGTCGATCGGTACGGCACGCTGCCCGGCCACGCGGTCGGCGACGAGGATGCCCTCGGCGAAGCCGACGTGTGCGAGCTGCGGCGTGGGGACCAGGTCTCCGATGGCCGAGATGGTGGGGACGCTGGTGCGCATGTACTCGTCCACCAGCACGTGTCCCCTGTGCATGGCGACGCCCGCCTCCTCGAATCCCAGGCCCTGGGAGACCGGGCCTCGTCCGACGGCCACGAGCAGGAGGTCCGCTTCCAGCGTCCTGCCGTCGGCCAGCCGGACGCGGATACCGTCCTCCGTGTACTCGCTCCCGGCGAAGGGGACACCGAGGTGAAGGGTGATGCCGCGCTTGAGGAACTCGGCCTCCAGGCGGCCGGAGACGGTCTCGTCCTCCGCCGGGACAAGGTGCGGCAGGGCTTCGACAACCGCGACCCGGGCTCCGAACGACGACCACGCGGACGCGAACTCGACGCCGATGACGCCGCCGCCGAGCACGATCACGGACGCGGGGACATAGTCGAGGGCGAGAGCGTGGTCCGACGAGATCACGCGCCGTCCGTCGATCTCGAGTCCGGGCAGGGTCCTCGGAACGGACCCGGTGGCGAGCACGACGTGGCGGCCCGTGAGCCGTCGGCCGCCGACATCGACGGAGGTCGCCGACGACAGCCGGCCCTCCCCCTCCACGTAGGTGATGCCGCGTGCGTCGACGAGGCCGGTGAGCCCCTTGCAGAGGCTCGAGACCACGCCGTCCTTGTAGGCGTGCAGGGCCTCCATGTCGATGCCTCGAAAGGACGAGTGCACTCCCACGTCACGGCCATGGCGCGCCTGATCGGCCAGTTCCGCCGCGTGCAGCATGGCTTTGGTGGGGATGCAGCCGTTGTGGAGGCATGTGCCGCCGAGCTTGTGGCGTTCGACCAGGGCGACGCTGAGCCCGAGTTGGGCCCCGCGCAATGCGGCCGCGTACCCGGCGCTGCCGGCCCCGAAAACGACCATGTCGTAGGGCTCTTCGTTGTCGCTCATGTCCTTGTTCCTTTGGGGTCTGCCGCGCGGTTTTCCGTTCGGCGCGTGTGCTGTCCGTAGGGGTCGTGAGATGCGGCGCGCACGGGCCTCGTGCGCCGCGTATCAGTCCACGGTGTAGGTCTTCACGTGTGCCAGGGCCATGTCCATGGCGACGCGCATCGGTTCGACGTCACGTGCCACCTGGGCCAGCACGTAACTTCCTTGCAGCGCGGCCATCACGGACACAGCGAGCTTCGCGGGATCGACGTGCTTCTTGAGCGAGCCGTTCTCCTGCATCCGGCGCAGGCCGGCCGCGATCAACTCCTGCCATTCGCCGAACTTCTCGGCGAGCAGGTTCCGGGCCGCGGGATCGTGAGGCGCGCGGGATGCGACGAGTGCACCCAGAGCGCACCCGTAGGCCCCGTCCCGCAGCGAGTTGAGGCGGATGATCGACTCGTTCCAGTGTTCCAGGGCGCCAAAGGAACTCATCCGCTCCAGGTGCTGCTGGTCGCGTTCGAGGATCTGCTGGGCACGCAACTCGATGACACTGTGCACAAGCTCGTCCTTGTCCGCGAAAAAGCGGTTGAACTGGGACTCGGTCAGCCCGCTCGCTGCCCGCACGTCCTCCAAGGTCACCGAGTTGACACCCTTGACGTAAAAGAGGTCTGCGGCGGCCTGGACCAGGCGAGCACGCGCCATGGCTTCGCCGGCGATCGCCATTCTCTGCCCTTCTGAACGATTCGCCTCAGTTGCGGGCGTCGTCGACGGCCTGCGGGCCGAGGTCGAGGTCCTCGCGGAACCGGGGGTACCTCTCGATGAAGCGGTCGATGACGGGGCACCGGTTGGTGACCGCCGCCTGTTCCTGCACCAGATCGAACAGCGCTTCGCGGATCAACGCGGTCCCCAGACCGCGGCCGCGGAAACCGTCCTGGACGTAGGTGTGCGTCAGGCTGTACTGGGTGCCCTTGCGCTCGTAGGCGAGCAGGCCCGCGTAGTTGCCGTCCTCTTGAACCTCGTAGAACCTGTTGTCCTCGTCCTTGAGGACCCTGATCGAGCCGCTCGTGTCAGTCCACAGCACCTTGGTCATGGCCGTTCCTGTATCTGTGCCGGCCCCGCCTGGATGACGGGGCACCCCTGTCGATCACCGGGCGGAGCGGATCGCTCGGCCGGGAACGTGGATGAGCCCTCAGCGGACGCGGATGATGGTCTTTCCCTTGACCCGCTCGGCCGGATTGAAGGCCGCGACGGCGTCATCGAGCGTCGCGACATTGCCGATGGCCGTGCGGAGCCGTCCGTCCCGCACCCGCTGGACCACCTCGCGCAGTTGGGCGCGATCGGACTCGACGACGAAGTCGACGGCCAGACCGTCCGCGGGTCGCGCCTCCGGCGGGCCGGCGATGGTCACCAGGGTTCCTCCGGCGCGAATCAGGCCCGTGGACCGCTTCCCGATGTCGCCGCCGATCACGTCGAACACCAGGTCAACTCCGCCGGCGTCCTCCAGCGTGTCGTTGTCCAGGTCGACGAACTCCGCCGCGCCGAAGTCGAGCGCCGTCCGGCGATCGGCGGCACGTCCGGTGCCGATGACGTAGGCACCCGCCTCGCGTGCGAGCTGCGTCACCATCGATCCGACCCCGCCGGCGGCGCCGTGCACGAGGACGCTCTGCCCCGGCTGAAGCCGACCGTGCTGGAACAGCCCCTGCCACGCCGTCAGGCCCGAGATCGGAAGGCTCGCGCCGACCGTGAAGTCGACATCGCCGGGCAGCGGCGCGAGGTTGCGTGCTTCGACGGCCGCGTACTCCGCCAGCGTGCCGTCGCGCGTCCAGTCCGTGAGGCCGAAGACGCGCTGTCCCACGGACAGGCCTGTCGTGCCGTAGCCGAGGGCGCTGACCACTCCGGCGAGCTCATGGCCGGGGATCGACGGCGTGCGGTCGCGGCCGAGGCGGTCCGTCCAGTTCGAGGGCCACGTCAGCTCCCCCGGAGTGAATCCGGACGCGTGAACCTCAACAAGCACATCGTTCCCCGCAGCCTCAGGCGTGGGGCGCTCCGCCAACCTCATTCCGGCCGTCCCCGCGGCCTGATCGGTCACCACTATCGCCTTCATCGGGTACCTCCCTGGAACCGTCGCCGTCCGCGCGCCGCGCACGGTCGGCTGCAAGTCCTCCGAAGTGAACTAAAAGGTCCACAACTATGATCCGACCTGCACTCTAACAGGTCGCTTTAGTCGACGACTGGTCGAGATGGTCCTGTTTCCAGATGGGCTGCGATCCGTCTCGGGACCCCGCGGCGGGCGGGCGACCGGTCACCGGGGCCGGTACCCTCCTGGGAACCCTGCAGGGGTCGACTTGCCGCAGATGGGGCGCGAGCGCGCCACACGCACCAGTCTCCGGGCTCAGGCCTTGATGGGCACCTTGAGGCTCCTGCGCTCCGCCCCTGGCGCCGCCGAAGGGACGGTGTCGTCCAGCGTCCGCACCGCGCCCGCAAGGACCGGCCGTCGCGCAGCGAAGTCGCGTCCAGGCTTGAGGGTTCCCCGCTGCGCGTCCAGCGATGTGCGGAGGTGGTCCGCGCGGCAGGCATGTCACGCGCACCCGCGAGGAGTCGCACCTCGTGCGGCTCGCCCCAGTCCGGAGGGCGGACGGGCACTCGGCACCGCTCTCGGGCTCTTCCGTGGACCGGTGATCGCCCGTAGTAATATCGGGCACATGTCCGTCGACGATGCTCCCAGGCAGGAGCGGCGCCTGACCTCACGCGGGGCTGTCACCCGCGACCGAATTGTTCAGGCCGCTGCCGAGCTTTTCCATGTCAGGGGCGTCAACGCGGTCTCACTCGACGACGTACGAGCGACGAGCGGGACGAGTAAATCCCAGCTCTACCGCCACTTCGCGGACAAGGACGAGCTGGTCCACAGTGTCATCGAGTTGCGGACCGGTCAGGTCCTGAACCGTGATCGGCAAATGCTGGAGCGGATGAATTCCCTCCGCGCGCTCGAACGGTGGAGCGACAAGCTCATCCAGCTCAACTCCTTGCAGAACGGTGCCTACGGGTGCGCACTGGGCTCGCTCGTCAGCGCGCGGGCGGCGCAGGACCCCACGTCGAGGAACAAGCTCGCCGACACGTTCGCGGAGTGGCAGCAACTCATCTCGGCAGGCTTGAAGCGCATGCAGGCCAACGGCTCGCTGCGTGAGGAGGCGGACCCGGAACAGCTCGCCACCGCCGTCATGGCTGCCCTGCAGGGCGGCTATCTGCTGGCCCAGACCGCCCAGGACGTCGAGCCGATGCGCGTCTCCATGCAGATGGCGCTGGCCCACGTACGCTCCTACGTCGTGGACTGAGCCGGATTCTCAGCTCGAAGTCGAGACCCAGGTGCCCGAATGCTTGGCGTCGACCAGGCCGATGTACTCGGGATTCCTGCGCATGAACCGCTCGACCACCGGGCAGTAGTTCGAAATGGTGTTTCCGTGGACGCACAGAAAGTCCAGGATGCCCTTGATGAGGACATTGGAGAGACCGCGCCCCCGGTATGCGTCGTAGATGACCGTGTGCATCAGTACGCGTCGGGTGCCGATTGCCCGGTACCCCATGTGGCCGGCCGTTTCACCGGCTACGGATATCTCGTAGCGATGCTCTTTCTCATTGTTGCTCACTGTCACAGCCGATTCCGTGTCTGAATACAGCACGTCGGACATCCCGGTCCTCCAGTTCTTCGTGCGCGGCGCGTCGCAGCCTAGATTAAGAGGACTAAAAGGTCCAGTCCGGGTCGAGGGTGCACCGTTCCGGAGCCTCACGGGGAAGGCGCGACCTGCTCCGCGGCGGATAGGATTGTCAGGTCTATCGGGGTCATAGCGCTCGATGACGGTCAGGGAGCGGCAGATGGACGCCTCGGACGAACTCCTGCAGCGGGACACACCGTCGGCTCTTCTGACCCTGGACGGTGTTGTCCGCCGTCTCAACGCCGCCATGGCCACGGCGCTGGGCAGGCCCGCGGACCAGTGCGTGGGCCGCGGCTTCAGTGATCTGCTGTCCGAGGACCAGCGCAGGTCGGCGAGGAGCCTGCTGGCGCACGGCGCCACGACGAAGCGGCTCGCCATGCGGGTGCTGGAATTCCCCGGGTCGGGCGAGGCGTCCGTGGTCTGCCTGGTCGAGGCGCGGCCGGTGACGGACCCCGCGGGTGGCGAGCGGCTTGTGTGGGTGCATTCCTTGGACGCCCGCCATGACCTGGGCGCCCTGCTGATCCCGTTCGACCTGGCGGCCAAGGCCGCCGGCCTCGGCCTCTGCATGTGTTCACCCGATGAGCACCGGATCGAGTGGCTGGGGGGCGAGCCCGCCCTGGCCACGCTCTTCCCGCAGGCGTCGATGTCCCTGCCCATGGTGATGCGGCGCGTGCACCCCGAGGACCGGAAGGACGTGCAGCGGCTTGTGCGCTCGTCCGTGGCCCAGTCCCCGTGGTTCAGGGCGCGGTTCCACACCGAGCACGACGGATGGCGCACGCTGGCCGGCCAGTCCCGCCGCGTCAGGCTGGGGTACGGCGGTCCCGAACGGGTCTTCGGGGTGATCCGCGACGAGTCCGCGACGGACACGCCCCGCGAGGCCATGCTGGCCGCGGTGAGTGCGGAGCGGCAGCGCGCCGACGAGATCGCCGCGTTCTCCTCAGCCCTGTTCACCGCCGCCGACGAGCAGGATCTCCAGCAGGTCGTCCTGACCCGGCTCGCCGCGGCGTTCGGCGGTTTCGGCGCCCTCTTCGCGCTCGTCGACGGCGGACGTCTGCGGGTCTCCTCGGACGCCGGGATTCCCACCTGGCAGGCCGACGCCCTGCTCGGTCTGTCGCTGGGGGAGGACCGGCCGCTGCCTTGTGCCATCCGTACCGGTGAGCCGCAGTTCATCGCCAACCAGGAGGAATTCGCTCGGTGCTGGCCGAGCGACGCCGCTGGGTCGCAGGCACCGCCCGGCCCCGATGTCGCGATGTCGATCACTCCTCTCGGCCCGCCGGGCGACCGGCCCCTGGGCGCCTGGGCGGTGACGCACGACTGCGAGGACCCCCCGTCCCCGGAGAAGCTCGCCTTCATGACCACGCTGGCCGACCTGGCGGGCCAGGCCCTGAGGCGCATTCGTCTGCAGCAGGCCCACGTCGATCTGTCCACGGCGGTCCAGCAGAGCTTGCTCCCCATGCTGCCCGAGCACCTCCCGGGCCTCGAGGTCGCCGTCCGCTACCAGCCCAGCCGCGACGGGCTGGACATCGGCGGCGACTGGTACGACGCGTTCTTCCTGCCCGACGGTGCGGTGGCGCTGGAGATCGGCGACGCCCAGGGGCACGACGTGGACGCCGCGGTCTTCATGGGTCAGGTGCGCTCGTCCATGCGCGCGATCGCCGCCCACGAGCCCGAGCCGGCAACGGTGCTGACACGCACCAACGAGTTGCTCACCGCGATGGACGCACCACGCTTCGCCAGTTGCACCATGCTGCATGTCGATCCGCGCGACGGTCGGGTCATCGGCACCAGCGCCGGCCACGTCCCCCTGCTCCACGCCCGCGACGACGGCAGCCACCGCATCCGCACCCTACCCGGTGGGCCCGTCCTGGGCGTCCTGCCCGACATCGACTACCGGGAGGAGACCTTCACCCTGGAACAGGGCACCGCGCTGGTCATGGTCACCGACGGCCTGGTCGAGGGGCCGGGCCTGACGCTGGAGGCCGGACTGGAGCGAGCGGGAACGCTCGCCGGCCAGGCCCTCCACGACGGGCTCGACGTCCAGGCGACAGCGGATCTCCTCCTCGACGCCGTCGTCGCCGTGGACCACCTCGACGACGTCGCCGTCCTCGTCATCCGCCGCACCTGAGGGCTGTCCTGTGCGGCAGCGTGGATCTACCCAGCCGGGGAGACGGGCGGGGCCCTTGTTATCGTGCGCCAATGTCAACGATCAAGCAGTTCCAAGTGACCTTCGACTGCGCGGAACCTGCGCGCCTCGCTGCCTTTTGGTGCGAGGTGCTGGGGTACGTCGTGCCGACAGTCCCGGAGGGCTTTGCCACGTGGGAGGAGTACCACCACTCGCTGCCTCCTGAGGATGAGATCTATTTGGGGTGCACTGATCCCTCAGGTGTGGGCCCGCGGGTGCTCTTCCAGCGAGTTCCCGAGGGCAAGGTCGTCAAGAACCGGGTGCATCTTGATGTGCGGGTCGGCGCCGGGCTCGTGGGGGATGAGCGACTGGCCGCACTCGAGGCCGAATGCGCACGGCTGATGGCGCTCGGCGCGAAGCACGTGCTGACGCAGCGCGCCGACGGCGTCAACGAGTCGTGCATCACGATGCAGGACATCGAGGGAAACGAGTTCTGCCTCGCGTGAATCGCCTCCGGGACGCGAGGAGGCAGCCAGGAACTCGTGAGGTCGGCGTGTCATGATCCCCGAGGTCGCGGGACGGCATCGTCAGGCAGGCCGTCCAGGATCATCGCGACCGTCGCTGCCGTACCGTCCACCTCCTGGACCCGGCCGTCTGCGAAGGTCACCTCGAACCGGCCGTTGCCGAGCGAGCCTTCAGGGGTTCTACAGCCTGACGCCCGAGGCTGCAGATGAACTGGCGGAGGTCGTCAGCGGTTCTGCCCCTTGGTATTGGCCGGTGGGTGAGGCATCAGTACTCATTTCACCGCTATCGGCGGCAGTTGTAGAAGGTCGAACACGAGTGCACTCCGCCGCCTCCCGAAGCGGTGAGCATTCACTGTACGTTCTCGGGCTCTGGCTCAACTTCCGTGACGCGTGCATGCTGAGTGACAGCTGTGGTTTCCTGGGTGCTTTGGGGGGTTGCCCGAACACGAACTGTGGCCAGGGTTGTTGGGCCAACAGTTCGGGCACGTGGAAGGGGTCGTGCGCCGGCTGAAGAAGCTGCTGGCACCGCCCGGAATCGTTGGTCATACATGTTCGAGGAGGTAGTACCGATGCCGCTCCGCCGTCCACGCCCTGCAATGCGGGACCTGTTGTATCTGTCCGAGTCGAAGATGGAGGTCTTGGTGCCTCAGCTCCCGGGGCGGGTCCGTGAGCGACTCGGTCTCGAAGCGGGTCTCAATGCGGGTGTGTTGTCGCTGAAGGCATCATTGTCCAGTGATAGCCGGACGTCACTCGTCGGAGCGTTGAACGCGGTGGTGAAGATGATCGAGCGGAAGCACGGTCATCGGCAAAGAACCGACCAAGGATTAGCGGTCGGCAGCTGGATTGAGTTCGAGGAGGAATTCAGGTTCGGTAGCGCATGGCCTGGCAGTGGTGATGGCCGTGACCGTCCAGTGGTCGACGGGCTTGTCTATTTCGCCGCCGCTCAATACCCGCAGCACCCACCGTTTGCGCTGGTCGGATCGTTGGCCCATCTTCTGGACCGTCGGCGACCGACGAGCGATGGGGACTCGGACAGCCAACAAGTCGGTCACCTTTACATCGAAGCTATCCGTGCCTACGCCCAGGCTGTGCAGGAACTTCCCGACCGCGCGGCGATCGGAGACCTCTCAACGCTCGGCTCCACTGACCATGCCCTATCTGCCGTAACACTTTTGTGCGAGGTCGACGCGCCGCATCTCGAAGGGTGGAAACCACCAGTACGACTCGCCGGAGTTGCACGGATCCTCGCAGTCAACGACTTCGGCAGCATTCTGGCGACCCCTCTCTATGTCGAGTACGCATCGCGCTGACCGCTGGAACCTGTAGGCAGCGAGGTGCACGCCCCCCGACTCAGCCTTCTGATTTCAGCAACGGTCGCCCAGCAAGCACAGGTTGTTTCAGAACCTGGGTGGTGGTTCCGGTTCAGTTTCTGGATGCTGTTTCTCTCCGTCACACCAGGAGGACTCGTTTGTGGAGGAGTTGGAACCCTGCACGGCCGAACATCTGGCGCTTGAGCATCTTGATCCGGTTGACATGGCCTTCGACGACACCTGAGTTCCAGGGCAGGGTGAGGACGGCGATGACGGCGTCCCGGTCTCGGTCGATGCCGGCGGCGAGGGTGTGGAGGCTGGACAGGTCGTCCTGCCGGACAGCATCGAGCCAGTCCGGGCGACGCTCACCCTGCCGCTCGGTGAGCATGACCGCGAAGAAGCGGACGTGGCGGGTGAGAGCGTCGAGTTCGGGGCAGTGCGTCCGGACGGCCTTGAGCTGGAGCTGCTCGGACTCGGCGAGGGTGTCCGGGTGTCCGGGTGTCGGAGGATCCATCCGGCGACGGCACGGGGTGAGGGTGGCCGGGCGGTCACCGGTCGTGGTGAGGTCCGCTTCTCGCGCAGGTAAGCGCGAACGCGCTGGTAGCTGCCTTTGTAGCCGAGCGGCACGATCTCCTCCCACAGCTTCCACGCATTGGTGGAGCCCTCGTTCCAGAGGTCGTCCAAGTACGGCTTGTAGTCGTCGAGGACCGAGGACCGGTTTTGCCACTGGCCGGTGAACAGGTCCTCCGGCTTCGCAGCATCGGCGAACCGCCTGACGGTGTGCCAGGCCATGCCGAGCTGTCGCTGGACCGAGCGCAGGCTGTGGCCTGCCTCCAACAAGGCGTGGACGGCTACGTGCCGGGCGCGGGTCCGGTCGGCGAAGCGGTGGCCTGTCGGCCATGGCGACGCGGACGGGTCCGGGGCCGCGGCGGTCTCGGGTTCGGGCTGAGTAGGTGCGGGTGTCAGGACACGCAGGCAGCGGCGGTGCTGGGCGACACTCCGCTCGGCGGCCTCGCTCAGGTTGTGCCAGAGATGCCACCTGTCGGCGACCTGCACCGCCTGCGGCGCTCCGGCAGCGGTGCCTTCGGCGAAGAACGGCGCGCGGTCCCGGCAGACGACCTCGACACCGGGTCGCTGGGCGAGCCAGGCGGCCGGACTCGATGCCTCTCGGCCCGGGAGCAGATCGATCGGCCGGCGGGTTTCGACGTCCACCAGCACGGTGCCGTAGTGGCGTCCCTTGCGGGTGGCGTACTCATGGACGCCGACCACCCGCGGCGCAGGCACCTCCGGCTCGGGCAGTGCGTCGACCAGGCGCAGGACCGTGCTCCGGCTGACGGACATGCCGAGGACGGCGGCCAGCCGGGCGCCGGCCCGTCCGGCCAGGGCAAGACCGACAGCGGTCAGAGCGGAGCGCAGCCGCTCGGTGCGCTGGCCGTACCTGCGGGTGAGGCCGGGTACCTGTTCCACGAAGGTCCGCCGAGCGCACACGGTGTCGCGGCAGCGGAACCGCCGAACCCGTAACCGGAGCACGACCCTTCGTCCTGCGCTCGGTGCGTCAGCGGGAAACCGCAGGTAGGAGCTGTGCACCCGGTCGACCAGGCTCCGCACCCTGGGCAGGCGGCACCGACCGTAGTGCACTGCACGTCAACGCGCACTATGTCGATATCCACGTCTACCGACAGCACCTCGATGTCCGCGACCGCCGGGAACAACAGCTCCTTCAGCCGGAGCACGACCTCTTCCACGGCCGGGACTTTCAGCCCAACCACCCTCGTGGCGGCCGATTTTCGGGCGACTTCCGAAGCCGTCCCAGAGACGCCCGGACGTCACTCAGAGTGGTCGCTGCACGGAAGCTGAGCCAGAACCCGTTCTCATGAACAAACCCAACTGTGGGTTGTCTTGTGACCGCGCAGGAGTTTCAGGCGAGGCCCTTGATGAAGTCCGAGAGCGCGGTGAGCAGGATCTCGGGCTGTTCCAGGTGCAGGTCGTGGCCGGTGCCGGGGATGCTCATGGCCATGGTGGCGGGTCGCTGCCGGAACATCTCGTCGGCTTCTTGCACGGGGATGAAGCTGGATTGGGCCAGGACGGCCAGGGTGGGGCACGCGACTTGCCCCCACTCGTGCCGGAAGGAACGCCGGGCGTTCTCCGCGAGCGAGCGGACCATCACGTCCCGGTCGAAGCGAGGCCACCATCCGCCCTCGCGTTCTTCCAGCCCGGCGGCCCAGCCTGCGCCGACCGGTCCGCCGCCGAGGAACGCGGCTGCCGCTTCGCGTGAGGGGAACGGTGTCGGCCATGAGTCGAGCCATCCACCGATGTCCGCAGGGCCGTCCGGGTTCGGGCCGCCGGAGCCGGCCTCGACGAGCACGAGTGCGCGGACGAGCCCGGGATGAGCGGCGGCGGTGAGCATGGCCGTGTGCCCGCCCAGCGACTGGCCGACCAGGACAGGCTGATGCAGCACCAGCTGATCGACGACGGCGATGACGTCGGCGACGTAGGCGGCGCGGGAGACGTCCCGGGGGTGGCGCTCGCTGGCGCCGTGCCCGCGCTGGTCCACCGCGACGACTCGATACCGGGAGCTCAAATTCTCGGCCAGCACGTCCCATTCACCCGCGTGGCCGGCCAGGCCGTGCAGCAGCACGATGGGCTGTCCCGGCCCGCCCCAGTCCCGGCAGGCAAGCCGGACGCCGTCTCGAACCACCAGGTGTTCAGACCATGCCACGTCGGCCCCCAGGTAATCGGCTGGCCTCGATCATGCCGCAGCCGCCTCCGACCGCTCGACGAGTCGGCTGCAGTCGCCGGACGACTGACCCTCCCCGCACGGCGAAGGGCTGTACGCGAGGTCCGGGTGTGTCCTACGGGGTGAACCGCCACTTCTGGTGTGGAGTGGCGCCCTTGGCCGTGAGGACCGGACGTGGCGACGAGTGGTGGGTCAGGTATGCGAGGCCGAGGACCAGTTCGCGATCGTTCCAGGGCGAGATGTACCCGTCGCTGCTGACCCAACCGCACGGGCCGGGAGTTCGGCCTGTTGCCTCCATCTGCAGCGGACGCTGGTCCCTTGAGGTCGCGGTACTCCCGATGCAGTAGCCCCTCCGCGACGGCAGCCTTGAAGAAGGCTGCGTCCGGGAATAACTCACCCCACCGGCTTTGTGTCACCGCGCTCCAAACTCCGGTGTCGACGCGTGGGTCAGGCGAGCGCGCTTCCCCCTCGCCGCATGGTTGTTGAGTGCTGCGCTTGCCCGGAGGGCGGGCATGCGCGAGGCGGCGGCCCGGTGCTCGGGGCATCGGACCGCCGCCTTGGGTCGCGGGGATCAGGCCGGGAAGGCCAGGGAGAGGGCGAAGCGCGACTCGGGGTCGGTCCACCAGTGCTGGAGGGCGAGACCCGCGGCGGCGAGTTCGGCGCGTACGCCTTCCTCGCGGAACTTGGCGGAGACCTCGGTGCGCATCTCCTCGCCGCGCGCGAAGTCGACCGTCAGGTCGAGCGCCGGGACCTTGACGGTGACGTTCCCGCGGGCCCGCAACCGCATCTCGATCCACTCGTTCTCGCGGTCCCAGAGCGCCACGTGCTCGAAGTCGGCCACGTCGAAGTCGGCGCCGAGCTCCCGGTCGACGACCGACAGCACGTTCTTGTTGAACGCCGCCGTGACGCCCTGGGCGTCGTCGTAGGCGGCCACGAGGGTCGCCTCGTCCTTGACCAGGTCCGTGCCGAGCAGCAGCGCGTCGCCGCGCGAGAGCAGGGCACGGACGGAGCCGAGGAAGCGGCCGCGCTCGTCGGGCAGGAGGTTGCCGATGGTGCCGCCGAGGAACGCCACCAGGCGCGGCCCGGGGGACTCCGGCAACGCGAGGCCGTGCTGGAAGTCGGCGACCAGGGCGTGCACGCTCAGGCCGGGATGGTCGGCGAGCAGGGCCTCCCCGGCGCCGCGGAGCGCCGACTCGCTGACGTCGACGGGCACGTAGGTCAGGGGTGTGCCCAGGGCGCCGATGAGCAGGCGGGTCTTCTCCGACGAGCCGGAACCCAGCTCGACCAGGGTGCGGGCCCCGGTCGCCCGGGCGATCTCGGCCGCTCTGGCGGTCAGGATCTCCCGTTCGGCACGGGTCGGGTAGTACTCCGGCAGCTGGGTGATCTGCTCGAACAGCTCGCTGCCGTGGGCGTCGTAGAACCACTTGGGCGGGAGCTGCTTGGGGCTGCGGTTCAGTCCGTAGGCCACGTCGGAGCGCAGGGCTGCGGCCGTGGCGTCCGCGGGCAGGGTGCGGGTGAGAGTGAAGGGGCTCACAGGTGCGGCTCCTTGAGCGGGATCAGCAGGACCTCGGTGGGATCGCCGTACAGCAGATGGCGGTCGGGGACCTCGGTCCAGCGGGGACTGTCGTCGTACGGTTCTGAGGCCACGACGACGCTGCGGCCGGGTTCCGCCAGATACCAGAGGGTGTCGCCCCAGGCGGTGGCGGCGATGGAACGGCCGTCGCTGAGAAGGAAATTCAGCCGGGATTCGGGGGTCAGGGCGGCGAGCCGGCCGACGGTTCCGGCCAGGGCCTCGTCGGGGGGCGCGCCGGCCTTCAACTGGTGCAGGGTGAGGGCCCAGGCCAGCGCCGAGTCGCAGCGCGCCTCCAGGGTCAGCAACTCCTCGGCCGGCAGCGACCGGGCGGCCTCGGCCACCGACTGCGGCCAGCCGCGCAGGGCGCCGTTGTGGCTGAACAGCCAGGGGCCCGCCGTGTACGGGGCGGCGGCGGACTCGTCGGCGGCCGACCCCTCCGTGATGTCGCGGACCGCGCCGAGCAGCGCGCCGGAGCGCGTCACCCGGCACACGTCGGCGAAGGACGGGTCGTCCCAGATCGGCCCGGACCGCCGGTAGCGCGCCGGGACCGGGTCGTCCGGCGCGTACCAGCCGAGGCCGAAGCCGTCGGCGTTGACGGTGCCGTACTTCTGCCGGCGCGGCGCCCACGACTGCCGGTACAGCGAGTGCGGGGGGTCGATCACGATGTCCCGCAGCGCCACCGGCGGCCCGATGTAGGCGAGATGGCGGCACATCAGCGGGCCGCCCCTTCGACGGGGGCCGTCATGCCGTCTCCGGACGCGCGTCGCGGGCCGTGCGGAAGCCCGAGAAGATCTGCCGGCGGATCGGGTAGTCCCAGTTGCGGAACGTGCCCCGGACGGCGACCTTGTCGACGGCGAACGAACCGCCGCGCAGCACCTTGTGGTCGGAGCCGAAGAAGACCTCCGAGTACTCCTTGTACGGGAACGGCGCGAAGCCCGGGTACGGCAGGAAGTCGCTGGCCGTCCACTCCCACACGTCGCCGATCATCTGCCGCACGCCGAGCGGCGAGGCACCGGCCGGGTAGCTGCCCACGGGGGCGGGCTGGAGGTGGCGCTGGCCCAGGTTGGCGTGTTCCGGCGACGGATCCGCGTCGCCCCACGGGTAGCGGCGCGAGCGGCCGGTCGCGGGGTCGTGCCGGGCGGCCTTCTCCCACTCGGTCTCCGTCGGCAGCCGGCGTCCGGCCCAGCGGGCGTAGGCGTCCGCCTCGTACCAGCACACGTGCAGCACGGGCTCCGCGGCCGGCACCGGCTCGGTCGCCCCGAAGCGGCGGCGCAGCCACACCCCGCCCTCGCGGCGCCAGAACAGCGGCGCGGACAGGCCGTGCTCGCGTACGTGCGCCCAGCCGGCCGGGGTCCACCAGCGCTCGTCGTCGTAGCCGCCGTCCTCGATGAAGGCGGTGTAGGCGCCGTTGCTCACCGGCACCGTGTCGATGAAGAACGGCGGCACGTCCCGGGTGTGCGCGGGGCGCTCGTTGTCCAGCGCCCAGGGCTCGGCGGAGGTGCCCATCGTGAAGGGGCCGCCGGGGACGAGGACTTCCGCGGGCAGCAGCGCCGCGTCCGCGGGCGCCGGGGCCGGCGGGGGAGAGGTCAGCGCGACGGGCCCGCGCCGCAGCTGGTGGGTGATGAGCATCGTCTCGTCGTGCTGCTGCTCGTGCTGGGCGATCATGCCGAAAACGAACGCCGCGTCGGTCAGCCGGCTGCCGTGCAGCGGCGCGCGCTCCAGGATCTCCAGGACCCGGCCGCGTACGTCCGAGGCGTACGCGTGCGCCTCCGCGGGCGGCAGCAGCGGCAGAGTGGGCCGTTCGGATCGCGGGTGCTCGAAGGCGTCGTAGATGGGGTCGATGTCGGGGCGCAGCGCCTCACGGCCGCCGACGTTGCGCAGCAGCCACTGCTCCTCCTGGTTGCCGATGTGCGCCAGGTCCCACACCAGCGGCGACATCAGAGGGGAGTGCTGCGCGGTGAGCTCGTGCTCGTCGACGCAGGTGGTCAGCCCGCGGGTGCGCTCACGGGCGGTGACGAGCGCGTCGATCGCCCGGCGTCGCAGCGCCTCGGTGTCGAGAGCGGGTGCGGTCACGACTGGTACTCCTTGCGTCGGAAGGCGTCGAGCAGATCGTCGGCGGGACATCGGCCGCGCAGGACGAAACGCTCGGTGAAGTCGGCCACCACGGCCTGCACGGCGTCGCTCGCCCCGAGCCGGGGCAGGGCCTCGCGGGCCGCGGCGAAGCAGGTGACGGCGGTGGCGTGGAGTTCGGGGTCGGCCAGCGCGTGGCGGGCGGCGCGCTGCCACAGCGGGTTGCGCGGCGCGGGACCGGGACCGGCCGCGTCGGCGAGCGGCTTGACCGCGCGATAGGCGATCTCGGAGGCGGCGGCGTCGTCGAAGAGCGCCGTCGCGACGGCCAGCGGCACGATCCAGCCGTCCCGGCCGGACTGCGCGTCGATCATGCGCAGTTCCAGGTAGCCGCGCGGCCGCACCGGCGGGAACAGCGTGGACAGGTGGTAGTCGAGGTCCGCGGTCGTGGGCGGCCGGTATGCGCCGCTGCGGATCCACTGCCGGAAGGTGAGATCCTCCGGCACCGTCCACGGCCCCTCGTCGCCGCGAATGCACAGCACCGGCGCGTCGAGGGCGTACGCGGTCCACGCCGCCCGCGGGTCGGGCCCCGGCGCGGGCGCCAGGGTGCGGCCCGGGTCGATCGCTCCCCAGACCGCCTGCCGCGTGGACTTCCACCCGGTGGGACGGCCGCCGCTGAGCGGCGAATTGGCGAAGGCGGCGACCAGGACGGCGCCCAGCAGATGCGACAGCAGCCAGCGTCTGCCGAGCCCGAAGGGCCCGGGTTCCGCCGTGCCCGAGTCCAGGCAGACCTGCACCGAGGCGGTGGAGCACATCATGGACCGGCCGGCGGGCCCGGTGCGGTCGAAGTAGGCCTCCATGGCCGCGTACCGGGGCTCGTCGAGCAGCCGGCGCGGCCGCCGCCACGGGTCGTGGCCGTGCCCGGCCAGGGCCAGGCCGTCCTGGCGGAGCCGGTGGCGTACGGAGTCGAGATCCGCGGCCGCGGCGTTCACGCACGCGGTCAGCGAGGTGGCGGGCAGCGAGCTGAGCTCCAGCTGTCCGCCTGGCTCGGTGGTGAGCCGGGAACGGAGGAAGAGGGTCCGCAGTCCGTCCACTGCGGCGGTGAGCCGAGCGGGGTCGACCGGTCGGGCCGGATCGAGGGGGTCGTGAAGGAACCATTCCAGTTCCACGCCTATGTGGCGAGGCGGGCCGGTCTTGAAACAGATGCCCTGGATGTGGTCCTCCGCCGTCGTTTCGGTGATCGGTTCGGAAGTCCCCAGGTGGTGACTGGTGGCGGGCATGGCCTGTACCTCCCGTCGAAGGTGGTGGTGTGTACCACGCGTCTACCGCGTGTCCGTACCACCTAAGCCGTTCGGCGCACACCGCTCAAGAGCGCCCCGTCGAACGTCCGAGATACGTAAGGTTCGCCCGCGCCAGTGGGCGTTCCCGTGTCCCGGTCATCAACAAGGGTGGACCGCACCCCCGGTCCGCGCATCCGGAGCGGGTATACGTGCAGGTCACAGCGGTGTGCTCGGGATCGCGGCGACGGCCCGCAGGAAGCGGGCCCCACCGGTCCCGGTCACCGGGGCGGCCCGCGCGGTCACGCGTGGTCACTCTCGGTGATCGGTACGGTGGGCCCCGCCTGACGGGGCCGATCCCGGTTTTCCGTGGCCGGAGGGCTCTTCCCCCGGGAAGGCGGGGGCGAGAACCGGCCACGTTCCCACGGGGCACGGACAACGCGGCAGCGTGGCCGGGCCGGCGGCCGCGGGGAGCGGTCGCCGGCCCAAGGGATCACGGCTGCACGGCCATGGCGCGCCCGCTGTGGGGCGACCATGGCTGACATTCAGTCAGGTGTCAGGACTTCGGGGCGGATTCACCCTCGGCGATGGACTTGCGGACCTCGTCCATGTCCAGCGCGCGGGCCTGCTTGATCAGGTCCTCGAGAGCCGGGGCGGGCAGTGCGCCCGGCTGGGCGAAGACCGCCACCTTGTCGCGGATGATCATCAGGGTCGGGATCGACTGGATCTGGAACGCGGCGGCCAGCTCCTGCTGGGCCTCCGTGTCGACCTTGCCGAAGACCAGGTCGGTGTTCTCCTTCGCCGCGGCCTCGTAGACCGGGGCGAACATCCGGCACGGGCCGCACCAGGACGCCCAGAAGTCGATCAGCACGAAGTCGTTGGCGGAGACGACCTCGTCGAAGTTGTCCTTGGTCAGCTCAACAGTGGCCATGCTTCCCTTACCTGCTTCCGGGGCACCGTCCGTCGGAACCCACTGACCCTAACCGAAGCGGTGAGGCCGCTATTCCGTACGACGCGCCCGCCCCCGCCGCGCGCACGGGCCCGGCAGGTGCAGCGGCCCGCGCCGGCGCGCGCCGGTGGCGGTGCGTACGGCATCCGTCACCACGGGCGAACCCATGGGGCGTGCGGCGGACGCGAGCGGGAAGGGCGAAGCTCAGGGAACGACCGTCACCGGCCAGCGGCCGGCCTTGACCAGGCGCACCGCCACCGACCCGATGATCCGGTGACCCGCCTTCTCGGAGGCGCCGACCACGACCGCGTCGGCCTTGAGGTCGTCCGCCGCCTTGGACAGACCGCTGAAGGCGTCCCCCTGGAAGGTGTGGAACTCCCACCGCACGGCGAAGACCCCGCGCAGCCTCTGCACGGCCTTCTCTATCTCCGCCTTGAGCTCCTCGGCGATCCCGGCGGTGGCCTCCGCGACCGGCGCGCCGAACGCCGCGCCCGTGGCCAGGACCGGCTGGACGTAGACGATCGCCAGCAGCGACCCCTGCCGCCGGGCCAGCCCGGCCGCGTACGCGGCCGCCCGCCACGACGACTCGCTCCCGTCCACCCCGGCCACGATCACCTTCGGGCCGTCGGTGCCCCGTTCGAAGGGCCCTTTGTCGCTCACGTTCCGAGCCTACTGGCGCGGCCGCCGCGCGCGGCGCACAGGGCGCACGGAGTCCCTGGTCGTGGCCAAATGTCCCCCGACCAGGCGCGGCGACGCGGCCCGACCCGCCAGAACTCCGCCGCGCGCTGAGCCCGCGTCAACGGACGGGACCCGCTCGCACGGTCCCAATAATCGTTCGGCACGGCGGAGGGACGTCCCTACGATGAGCGGGCATGACGCACTCGCCCCGTCGGCATCACGACGTCCCTGCCCGGCCCTCTCTCGATGGGCTCGAAGCGACCTGGTCGCGGCGCTGGGACGAGACGGGCGTACACCGCTTCGACCGGTCGCGGCCCCGCGAGGAGATCTTCTCCATCGACACCCCGCCGCCCACGGCCAGCGGCACCCTGCACATCGGTCATGTCTTCTCGTACACCCACACCGACACCGTCGCGCGCTACCGGCGCATGCGCGGGCAGACGGTCTTCTACCCCATGGGGTGGGACGACAACGGCCTGCCCACCGAGCGCCGCGTCCAGAACGTCTACGGCGTCGCCTGCGACCCCTCGCTCCCGTACGACCCCGGCTTCACCCCGCAGGAACGGCCCGGCGCGGGCCGGATCCCGGTCTCCCGGCGGAACTTCATCGAACTGTGCGAACGCCTCACCGCCGAGGACGAGCAGACCTTCGAGGAACTGTGGCGCGGGCTCGGCCTGTCCGTCGACTGGACGCTCACCTACCGGACCGTCGGCGACCGCGCACGCGCCGCGTCCCAGCGCGCCTTCCTGCGCAACCTCGCCCGCGGCGAGGCCTACAGCGCGGAGGCGCCCACGCTCTGGGACACCACCTTCCGCACCGCGGTCGCCCAGGCGGAACTGGAGGACCGCGAACGGCCCGGCGCCTACCACCGGCTGGCCTTCCACCGGCCGGACGGCGGCCGGGTCGTCGTCGCCACCACCCGGCCGGAACTGCTGCCGGCCTGCGTCGCGCTCGTCGCCCACCCCGACGACCCGCGCTACCGCGAGCTGATCGGCACGACCGTCCGCACCCCCGTCCTCGGCGTCGAGGTCCCCGTCCACGCCCACCGGCTCGCCGACCCGGACAAGGGCACCGGCATCGCCATGATCTGCACCTTCGGCGACACCACGGACGTCACCTGGTGGCGCGAACTGCGGCTGCCCACCCGCCCGGTCCTCGGCCGCAACGGGCGCTTCCTGCCGGACCCCCCGCCCGGCCTGGACTCGGGCCGGGCCCGCACGGCGTACGCGGGACTTGCCGGTGCCGGCGCCTTCGCCGCACGGGAACGGCTGCTGGAACTGCTGAGGGAGAGCGGCGACCTGGAGGGCGAGCCCGAACCGGTCGTCCACGCCGTCAAGTTCTACGAGAAGGGCGACCGCCCGCTGGAGATCGTCACGACCCGCCAGTGGTACCTGCGCAACGGCGGCCGCGACGAGGCCGTGCGGGCCGCCCTGCTGGAGCGCGGCCGTGAACTGAGCTGGCACCCGGAGCACATGCGCGTCCGGTACGAGAGCTGGGTCGAGGGCCTCAACGGCGACTGGCTGATCAGCCGCCAGCGCTGGTTCGGCGTCCCGGTCCCCGTCTGGTACCCGCTGGACGCGGCGGGCGAGCCGGTCCACGACAAGCCCCTCGTCCCCGACGAGTCGGCACTGCCCGTCGACCCCGGCACCGACGTCCCCGCCGGCTACCGCGAGGAACAGCGCGGCATGCCCGGAGGCTTCGCCGGCGACCCCGATGTCATGGACACCTGGGCGACCTCCTCGCTCACCCCGCAGATCGCCGCGGGGTGGGGGACGGACGACGAGCTGTTCAACAAGGTCTTCCCGATGGACCTGCGCCCCCAGGCCCACGAGATCATCCGCACCTGGCTGTTCGCCACGGTCCTGCGCGCCCACACCGAGCACGGCACCCTGCCGTGGCGGCACGCCGCGATCTCCGGATGGATCCTGGACCCGGACCGCAAGAAGATGTCCAAGTCCCGCGGCAAGGCGATCACCCCGGGAGACCTGCTGGAGCAGTACGGCTCCGACGCCGTCCGCTACTGGGCGGCCAGCGCCCGCCCCGGCACGGACACCGCCTTCGACACCGGCCAGATGAAGATCGGCCGCCGCCTGGCGATCAAGATCCTCAACGTCGGCCGGTTCGTGCTCACTTCGGGGACGGACGGCTCCGGTACCGCTGACAGCACCGGCGGCGGCACGGACGCCGTCACCGCGCCGCTGGACCGCGCTCTGCTGGCCGCGCTCGCCGACACCGTCCGCGCGGTGACGGACGCCATGGAGGAGTTCGACCACGCCCGGGCCCTGGAATGCGCCGAGACCTTCTTCTGGGACTTCTGCGACGACTACGTCGAACTCGTCAAGGCCCGCGCCTACGCGGGTGACGCCTCCGCGCTCGCCACCCTCGACCTGGCACTCTCCGTCCAGCTCCGGCTCTTCGCGCCCTTCCTGCCCTTCGTCACCGAGGAGGTCTGGTCCTGGTGGCAGGAGGGCTCCGTCCACCGGGCCCCCTGGCCCGACGCGGACGCCCTCGACGCGGCGGCCGCGGACGGCGACCCCCTCGTCCTGGACACCGCGCGTGCGGCTGTCACCGCCGTCCGCCGGGCCAAGTCCGAGGCCCGGCTGTCGATGCGCGCCGACGTCGCGGGGCTCGTCGTGACCGGACCGTCCGCCGCCCTGGCCCGCTTCGCGCTCGTCGCCGACGAGGTCGGCGCGGCCGGACGGGCGGGCTCGGTGGAGCTCGCCCCGCCCTCCGGCGACGCGCTGGGGGTGGAGGTGCGCTTCTAGGGACGCGCCCGGCCCTTCCCGCCATCGGGACGTCACCCGCTACGGCACCGGCCGCGGCGGCCGGGGGCCCACGTAGTGGCCGCTGGGGCGCATGCGCAGGGGGGGTTCCTCGTACTCCTCCAGGGCGTGGGCGATCCAGCCGGCCGTGCGGGCCACCGAGAACACGGTCTCGCCGGCCTCGGGCGGCATGCCGCAAGAGAGGGAGAGCACGGCCAGGGCGAGGTCGACGTTGGCGTGCAGCGGCGTGTCGCGGGACGCGGTGGCGACGACCTCGCGGGCAGCGCCGAGAGCCGGGGCGGCGTGGGGAACCGCCTGGAGCAGGCGGAAGAGCATGACCGCGCGCGGGTCCTCGCGCGGGTAGAGACGGTGGCCCAGCCCCGGGACGCCCCGCCCGGCGCGCAGGTGGTCGGCGACGACGGCGGCCGCGCTGCCCCGCTCCAGCACCTCCGCGAGCATGCGGTGCGCCAGCCCGCTCGCGGCGCCGTGCAGCGGGCCGTCGAGCGCGCCGAGGCCGGCGGAGACCACGGCGTACGGGTGCGCGCGGGCGGAGGCCGCGACGCGCGCGGCGAGGGTCGAGGCGGCCAGGTCGTGGTCGATCAGCAGGACGAGGGCCGCGTCCAGCACCCGGAGTGACGCCTCGTCGGCAGGTCGCGCGGTCAGCCGTGACCACAGCCGCCACGCCGCCCGTCCCTCGCCGCGATGCTCCTGCCCGGCCGCGGGAAGCGCGTCGATCAGGACGGGGATCAGCGTGCGCCCCACGCCGACCACCGCCTCGGGGGCGAGGTCGAACCGCAGCGGGTCGGCGGCCGCCATGGCGATCGCGGCCACCCGCAGCCGGTCCGCCGTTCCGCTGTGCGCGGGCAGCGCGGCCACCGCCGCGCGGGCGGCGGCCAAGGCCTCGGCCGGCGCGGTGAAGCGCGTGCCCGGGGTCATCACCCCCGTCCACAGCCAGTCCGCCGTCTCCTCGAAGCGGTGGCGGTCGGCGAGCGCGGTGGCGTCGACGCCGCGGTAGTAGCAGCGGTCGCCGTCGATGAGCGTGATGCCGGTGCGCACCACGCCGATGCCGTTCCCGGCGTCGTCGCCCGACGGCTGCTGTGCGGGGCGCCGGGTGCGGCGGACCAGTGCGTCGACCTCCCGGGCGTCGAAGGTGCTGCCCCGTCCGTCCGGTGCGCGGCGGCTGCCGAGCAGGCCGCGGCTGACGTAGGCGTACACCGTCTCGGGCTTCACGCCGAGCCGTTCGGCGGCCTGCCGGGTGGTGAGCCGTTCCTCGGTCGTCATGACTCCATCCCATCACATATTGATTCAATCAATATTGACGTGCATTGAATCAATGACAGATGGTCGAGTCACGTTCGAAGGAGGACACCACCGTGACCGTCATGCCCGTCACCCCCGACGTGCCCCGCGTACCCCGCGGACTCAAGGGCGTCGTCGTCACCGAGACCGCGCTCGGGGACGTCCGCGGCACCGAGGGCTTCTACCACTACCGGCAGTACTCGGCCGTCGAACTCGCCCGCGGCCGCACCTTCGAGGACGTCTGGCACCTGATGCTGCTGGGCACGCTCCCCGACGCCGCCGGACGGGCCGCCTTCACCGCCCGCGTCGCGCCGCTGCGCCGGCTGCCACGCGACATCCGGGACGCGCTGCCCGCCATCGCCCGCTCCGGCGCGCTCAGCGGGCCCCTCGCCGGGCTGCGCACCGCGCTCTCACTGCTGGGCGCCGCCGCGGGATTCCGCCCGCTGTACGACATCGACGCCGAACGGCGCCTGGCCGACGCCCTCATTGCGAGCGCCGCCGTGCCGACCCTGCTCACCGCCCTGTACCGGCTCGGGCAGGGCCTGGAACCGGTCGAGCCCCGCGACGACCTGCCCTTCGCGGCCAACTACCTCCACATGCTCACCGGGGAGGAGCCCGACCCGGTCCGCGCACGGGCGATCGAGCGGTACCTGATCTCCACCGTCGACCACGGGTTCAACGCGTCCACCTTCACCGGCCGCGTCATCGCCTCCACCGGGGCCGACCTCGCCGCGTGCCTCGTCGGTGCCGTGGGCGCGCTGTCCGGCCCGCTGCACGGCGGCGCGCCGAGCCGTGCCCTGGACACGCTCGACGCGATCGGCATTCCCGACCGCATCGACCCCTGGATCCGCGAACGCGTCCTGGCCGGCGACCGCATCATGGGCTTCGGCCACCCCGTCTACCGCACGGAGGACCCCCGCTCCCGCATGCTCAAGGAGATCGCCCGCGACTTCGGCGGCCCGCTGGTCGACTTCGCGCTCCAGGTCGAGGCCCGCGTGGAGGCGATCCTCGCCGAGCTCAAGCCGGGCCGCGAGCTGCACACCAATGTCGAGTTCTACGCGGGCGTCGTCATGGAACTGTGCGGGCTGCCGCGGGAGATGTTCACCCCCACCTTCGCCTGCGCCCGCGTCGTCGGCTGGTCGGCGAACATCCTGGAACAGGCGGAGGACAGCAAGATCATCCGTCCGGCCGCGCGCTACGTCGGCCCCGTGCCGCCGCAACCCGTTCCCGCGGTGTAGCGCGACGGCGACTCCGGACCGGGCGCGCGCCCCCGGCACACCGCCGCCCGGGGCGTGCGCCCCCGGCACACCGCCGCCCGGGGCGTGCGCGCGGGTCGTTCCCCGCGGCGGGCGCCGGGCGGGCTTACGGTGCGGCACATGGCTCTGAGCATCCGCAACCAGATCGCCGGGAAGGCCGAGTCGGTGGTCACCGGCGAGGTCATGGCCGTGGTCACCGTCCACCTCGACGGCGGCGGCCCGGCCTTCACCGCAGCCGTGACCGCCGAGGCCGTCCGTGAACTCGGCATCATCCCCGGCGGCGGGGTGACCGTCCTGATCAAGGCCACCGAGATCTCCCTCGCCACACCACCGCTCCCCGGCGGCCTGACGATCCGCAACCGCGTCCCCGGCACCGTGACCGCGGTGACGGAGGGTCAGGCGATGGCGACGGTGCGGCTGGCGTTCGCCGGGGGCCGCGAACTCACCGCCGTGATCACCCGCGAGGCCCTCGACGAACTCCGGCTCGCCGAGGGCTCCGAGGTCGTCGCTCTGGTGAAGTCGACCGACGTCGCCCTGTCCACGTAGCGACTACTTCACGGCACCCGGAGGGCCGGCCGGCCTGCGGTCGACCGGAGTGATCGGCATCACCGTCTCCTCCAGAGTGCGGCGCGGACCGGACCAGGGCGCCGGGACCGCGTCGAGGAGATGCGCGAAGCGGTAGGCGAGGTCCTCGTAGTTCACCCGCCAGCCGCGGAAGTGCGGCCAGGCCTCCTCCGGGGTGCGCTCCAGCGGATAGCCGTTCGCGGCGGCGTGCGCGACGGCCGCCGCGAAGTCCTCGTACGTGAGCCGGATCGTCGCATCCGGGGAGGGGTCCTGTTCGTACGGGATCCGCCAGATGTCGGCGATGTCGCGCAGGCACACGAAACCCGCCCGCAGGGCCAGCCGTGCCTCGGCCTGCGGGCGGCCGGGGTTCAGGGCGAGCTGCATGGCGGCGGCGTCCATCACCGCGAGGAGGGCGACCAGCCAGTTGCGGTTGGACTGCGGCGAGCGGAAGCGGCTCAGCACTATGTAACTGGTGTGGCTCTCGCTCACCTCGGCCGCCCACCGCTCCCAGTTGCGGAACATGTCGGCCAGGCTGTCGGTCACACCGATCTGGGCGTAGCGCGCCAGGATCTCCGGCCCCCACGGCGGGCTGCCCGCCCGGGCCTGCAGCAGGGTCACCTCGGCCTCGCGGCGGGAGTACGCGGCGTACAGCGTCGGCAGGTAACCGATCTGCAGACCGATGGTGATCGGACCGGTCGCGGCGGCGCAGAAGTCGATGACGGTCAGGTCGACATGGCGGCTGCTGGCGAAGCCGAGCGTGAACAGCGAGGAGCCGGCCTCCCGCAGCGCGTCCAGGGCGCCGAGGTCGCTCACCGCCGCCTGCAGCAACGCGTACCCGAGCCAGAACGCGACCAGCCAGCTGATCAGGTTGAACAGGATGGACACCGCCGCCACCGGGGCGAGCACGCGGTCCTTGTTCTCCGGCGTGCGGCAGCGGTCGGCGACGAACTGGAAGGGGAAGTGCACCATGGCGTGCACGCTCCGGGTGAAGCCGGATCTTGTCGGCCGGGGGATGACCAGCGTGCGCAGGACGGAGGAGAACGTCCCCCCGACGATCAGCGCACCGAGCAGGCCGTACAGGACACGCACTGGTCTTCCTTCCGGGAACGGATCACAGCACCCGGCGGCGGACCAGGGCCGCGAGCACCAGAACACCGGGGAGCAACGGCAACCATACGGTGACGATCCGGTACGCGAGCACCGCGGAGGTCGCCGCCACTCCGGTCGCCCCGGCCGTGACCAGTGCCAGGGCCAGCGCGACGTCCAGCGAGCCGAGTCCGCCCGGCGTCGGCAGCAGCGCGGCGGCCGCGCTCCCCGCCAGGTACGCCAGGGCGACGTGCCCGGCCGGTACCGGCGCGTGCAGGGCCCGGACGACCGCGACGAGCACCGCCGCGTGCATTACGGGGAAGGCCAAGGAGCCGGTCCACAGTGCCGCCGCGCGCGAGGAACTGCCGTGCACGGCGCGTACGTCGGACACGACCGTGCCGAGGAAGGAGGTGACCGGGCGCCGGATCGGGCGGACCGACAGCAGGACCACGAGCGCGGCGAACAGTGCGGCCCCGGCCGCCAGGGCCAGCCCGCGGTGCGCCTGGGGCGGGGCCACCCGGTGCAGGTCGAGCGCATGCGGGAAGACCGCCAGCAACACCGCGAGCAACGCCACCCGCACCACGCAGGCCGCCATCGCCCGTACCGCGAGCGCCGCCGCGCAGCGGCTGGGGGACAGACCGCAGCGCAGCAGGAACCGCAGGTTGACCGCGTTGCCGCCGACACCGGCCGGCAGAATGTGGTTGACCGCCGAGGCCGCGAACTGCGTGGCCAGCAGCCGTCCCGCCGGGAGCTGTTCGAGCACGGCGCCCTGCTGCGCGGCGGCCGAGCAGACCCAGGCCAGCAGGGTCGCCGCACCGGCGGCGAGCAGCCACTCGCCGTCCGCGGAGCCCAGCCGGTCGGTGCCGGCGTCGACGGTCGGCCACTGGTGCAGCACGACGGCGGCGACCAGCAGCAGCGGTGCCACGGCGAGGATCTGACGCAGTGGGACGCGCCGCAGCATGGTCATCGCCCTTCCGGTTGGCGCGGTCGCCCGCGTCGCCGTGAGGCGCCCCCCTCGCCCTGCCCCGGCCGTACCTGTGCCCGACCATACGTGGCCGGGACCCGTACTGCTCAGCGGCCGTGCCGATGACATGGGCGGCGATGACCCACCCGCGTCGTGCCGCGAGCTACCTCGGGCGCTCGTCCACGACGCGGCGTATCTTCCCGACGGACCGCTCCAAGGTCTCGGGATCGGTGATCTCCACGGCCACCGTGACGCCGACGGCCTCCTTCACGCCGCGCCCGATGGCCTCGGCCGCCGCCGCGCGCGCCTGCGCGCCGGCATCGGGGCGGGCCTCGGCGCGCACGGTGAGTTCGTCGAGCCGTCCGGTGCGCGTCAGACGCAACTGGAAGTGCGGCGCGACTCCTTTCGTGCGCAGCACGATCTCCTCGACCTGGGTGGGGAAGAGGTTGACACCGCGCAGGATGATCATGTCGTCGCAGCGCCCGGTGATCCTCTCCATCCGCCGGAAGGCGGGCCGGGCCGTACCCGGCAGCAGCCGGGTGAGGTCGCGGGTGCGGTAGCGGATGATCGGCATGGCCTCCTTGGTGAGCGAGGTGAAGACCAGTTCGCCGCTGCCGCCGGCGGGCATGGCCTCGTCGGTGACCGGGTCCACGATCTCCGGGAGGAAGTGGTCCTCCCAGATGTGCAGGCCGTCCTTGGTCTCCACGCACTCCTGCGCCACGCCGGGGCCGATCACCTCCGACAGGCCGTAGATGTCCACGGCGTCGATCCCGGCGCGCTCCTCGATCTCCTCGCGCATCGCCTCCGTCCACGGCTCGGCGCCGAAGACGCCGACGCGCAGCGAGGTGGAGCGCGGGTCGACGCCCTGGCGCTCGAACTCGTCGAGCAGGGTGAGCATGTAGGACGGCGTCACCATGATGATCTCGGGGCGCAGGTCCTGGATGAGCCGCACCTGCCGCGCGGTCATGCCGCCGGAGGCCGGGACGACGGTGCACCCGAGCCGCTCCGCCCCGTAGTGCGCCCCGAGGCCGCCGGTGAACAGGCCGTACCCGTAGGCGATGTGGACCTTGTCGGCCGGCCGGGCGCCGGCGGCCCGCAGGGACCGGGCCACCACGTCGGACCAGGTCTCCAGGTCCCGCTCGGTGTACCCGACGACGGTCGGCAGGCCGGTGGTGCCGCTGGACGCGTGGATGCGGCGGATGCGCGACTCCGGGACCGCGAACATGCCGTACGGGTACTGGTCGCGCAGGTCGGCCTTCGTGGTGAAGGGGAAGCGGTCCAGGTCCGCCAGGGTCCGGCAGTCCTCGGGGCGGACGCCGGCCTTGTCGAACGACGACCGGTAGAACGCCACGTTGTCGTACGCGTGCCGCAGGGTGCCCTGCAGACGCCGCAGCTGCACGGCCTCCAGCTCCTGCCGGGTCATCCGTTCAGCCGCGTCGCGGAACCCCTCGCCCACGGTGTCCATGGCCCCCACCCTTCCCAACCGATCGTTCGGTAGCCTCTGGCGGGACCAGTAATCCATCATCCGACCTGCGCGTCAAGACACCTGCCGGCCGCCTGTGGACAACCGCGCGGACAGCCTGCGGCGGCGCGGCTCCGGCACGGCCGCGCGGCGTGTCCCCGCGGCCCCGCCGTCGGACATACCGACTGGTCGGTGTTACGGGATATCGTGACCCCGGACGACACGACGTACGTACGCAAGCGGAGGGAGTCGCGGTGCGCGCGATCCAGATCACCGAGTTCGGCGGGCCGGAGGTGCTGCGGCAGGTGGAGCTGCCCGACCCCGTGCCCGGACCCGGACAGCTCCTGGTCGAGGTCGGCTCGGCGGGCGTCAACTACGCCGACACCCACATGGTCGAGAACTCCTACCTCTCCAAGGCCGTCCTCCCGCTGGTCCCCGGAGGCGAGGTCGCCGGCCGCACCCCCGACGGCCGCCGCGTGGTCGCCCTCACCGACAACGGCGGCTACGCCGAGAAGGCCGTCGTCGAGGAGTACCTCGCCCACGACATCCCCGACGGCGTCACCGACACGCAGGCGCTCGCCCTGGTCGTCCAGGGGCTCACCGCCTGGCACCTGCTGCGCACCTCCGCCCGGATCGCCGAGGGCGAGTCCGTCGTCGTGCACGCGGCCGCGGGCGGCACCGGCTCGCTCGCCGTCCAGCTCGCCAAGGAGTTCGGCGCGGGCCGGGTCATCGCCACCGCCTCGTCCAAGGAGAAGCGCGACCTGGCCCTCGAACTCGGCGCCGACGTCGCCCTGGACGGCAGCCCCGAGGGCCTCAAGGAGCGACTGACCGAGGCCAACGGCGGCAAGAAGGTCGACATCGTCCTGGAGATGACCGGCGGCCCCGTCTTCGACGCCTCCCTCGCCGCGCTGGCGCCCTTCGGCCGCATGGTCACCTACGGCCTCGCCTCCCGGGTCCCGCCCACGCCCGTGCAGGCCGCCCAGCTCATGGGCCGGTCGCGCGCGGTCGTCGGCTTCTGGCTGATGCACTGCGTCGGCCGCCCCGGCATGTACCGCGAGCCCATGGCGGAGCTGATGGCGATGACCGCCGAGGGCCGGCTGCGGCCGCAAGAAGGCGGCGTCTACCCGCTCTCCGAGGCCGCCCGGGCACACGAGGACCTGCGGGCCCGGCGTACTTACGGCAAGCTGACGCTCGACGCGGCACGCTGATCCCGTACTCCGGCCGCGCCGTCGCGACCCCGCCGTTCGTGCCTCTGCGGAGGCACAATCGAAGCGGAGCACGACGCCGCGGCCGGCGGCCCGAGAACACGGGAGGGGCCATGGACAGGACCCGTTTCGCCCCCGACAAGGGGCTGACCACACGCATGGTGGTCACCATGTTCATGATCGGGCTGCTCTACGTGGTCTTCGTCGGCGCGCTCCTGGCCCTGCTGCGCGGCGCCTGGCCGCTGATCCTGATCGTCGCAGGCGGCCTGTTCATCGCCCAGTTCTGGTTCAGCGACCGGATCGCCGCCTTCAGCATGGGCGCCCGTGAGGTGACCCCCGAGCAGGCACCCGAGCTGCACGGCGTCGTGGACCGCATCTGCGCCCTGGCCGACATGCCCAAACCGCGGGTCGCGATCGCCCAGAGCGACGTGCCCAACGCCTTCGCCACCGGACGCAACGAGAAGGCCGCCCTGGTGTGCGCCACCACCGGCCTGCTGCGCCGCCTGGAGCCCGACGAGCTGGAGGGCGTCATCGCCCACGAGCTCTCCCACGTGGCCCACCGCGACGTCGCGGTGATGACCATCGCCTCGTTCCTGGGGGTACTCGCCGGCATGATCACCCGCATCGGGCTGTGGGGCGGTCTCGGCCGCAACAGCCGCGACCCCGGCACCACCATCGTCGTCATCCTGATACCGCTGGTCAGCGCCATTGTGTACGCGGTCAGCTTCCTCCTCACCAGGATGCTGTCGCGCTACCGCGAGCTGTCCGCCGACCGCTCCGCCGCGATGCTCACCGGGCGCCCCTCCTCGCTCGCGTCCGCGCTCACCAAGGTCACCGGCCAGATGGCGCGGATCCCGACGGAGGACCTGCGCAAGGCCGAGCCGTTCAACGCCTTCTACTTCGCCCCCGCGTTCGCGGGCGGGCAGAGCCTGGCGCAGCTGCTGTCCACGCACCCCACCCTGGAACAGCGCCTCGCGCAGCTGGGCCGGATCTCCGCCGAACTCGGGCGGCGCTGATGGGGCTGTTCGACGCGCTCCTCGGCCGCAGCAAGCCCGTCAAGCCCGACCTGGACCAGCTCTTCGGGCTGCCCTCGGCCGCCGTGACCCTGGAGGCCGGCGCCGGGTTCCGGCCCACCGGGGTCGGCTCGGTGTGCTTCGCCGCCGTCGAGGGCGGCGCCTTCGCGGAGGTCCAGCAGGACGTCCGCGCACTGCTGGACCTCGACACCGGACAGGGCGGCGTCCCCGTGGAATCCACCCGGGACGCGTACGGCTACACCTGGCTCGTGGCACGCCATCCCGCGGACGACATGCCGACCCTGGTGGGCGATCTGCACGCCGTCAACTCAGCCCTGGAAAGCCATGGCTTCGGGCCGCAACTGCTCTGCTCCCTGGCCGGCTTCCGCGACGACTCCGGCCGCTCGCTCGCGCTGGTCTACCTCTACAAGCGCGGCACGTTCTATCCGCTGGCCGTCCGGCCCGGCGAGCAGAAGCGCGACAACGCGCTGGAGTTGCAGGTGGCCGGCCTCCTGAAGAACGACCTCCGCGTCGAGGAGGACCTCACCCGCTGGTTCCCCCTGTGGGGCGCCCCCGGCATGGGGGACTGAGGCTCCGCTTCACTTGCCTTCTCCGCCGCCGTGGGTCCTGAACACGCCGATGCCGTTGGCGACCGCGCGTTCCACGCCGCCGGTGGGGTGGTTGCGGACGGTGACGCGGGGGGCGCCGGGGGCGCGGGTGACCAGGGTGGACGAGCCGCCGCCGTCGAGGTTGACGGCGGAGTCGCAGCCCAGCGCGTACATCAGGCCGGCCAGTTCACGTACCGTCAGCCCCGCGCCGCTCTCGGCGTTGCCGTCCAGGGCCATCAGGTACAGGGTCTGCCCGCCGTCGCCGAAGCCCGCGGCGGTGCGGGTCGCCGCGGTGCCGTTCTCCAGGCCCGCCAGCGGGGTGCGGTCGCGCAGGATCGGGTAGCCACCGACGGCGAAGCGCAGGTCGCCGCGCTGGGAGACGGGCAGCAGCCGACTCTGCACGACCACCGGACGGCCGGGCGCGAGCGTGCGCAGGAAGCGCGCGCCGCCCTCGCGGCCGAGCAGGACGACCGTCCCCGGGGGAATGCGGCCGCGGCCCGCGGAGCCGCTCGTCTTGACGACCCGGCCGTTGCGAACGGTCACTTCGTACGTGGGTCTTCCGCACGGATCGGCGCGGCGGAGGTCGCTGCCGCAGACCGCGCGGCGCCGGGAGGCGGAGCCCCAGTCGGCGGTGTACGCGCCCACGCCGTTCTGCGGCAGCGCGTACTGGTTGAAGCCGCGCAGCGCGACGGTGCTCCGGCCGGAGCGCACCGTGCCCGTGAGACGGAGCCGGTCGAGGCGTGCCCTGCGGTCGGAGCCGATGCCGAGGACGTTCTCGGTGGAGGTGCCGGGGGGCAGCGAGGGGCCGAAGCGCTGACTCGACGGCACTGCCGCCTTGAGCTGCCGGCCGTGCGCGATCGCCGGGCCGACGGGGGCGCCCGTCGCCGGGACGCCTCGGTGCTGGGTCTCGCTCATGTGGAAGAAGTCCGCGTTGATCCCGCCCACGGCATGCGCCGTGTTGGCCAGCCGGGACACCGTGCCGCGGCCCGTGACGGTACCCGGGTAGAGCAGGTCGACGGAGAGGTCCCGGCGGCGCAGGTCCACCGTCAGCAGGTGGCCGTGGGCCGTGCCGTGGGAGCCCGCGTAGTCGAACCTCCGGTAGTCCACGCCCGGCGCGAGCGCCGTGCGTGCCGCGTAGCGCACGCCCTTGCCGGTCTTCGCGACCGCGCCGCCCGTGCCCGCCAGGAGCGTGCCCAGCGCCAGGACCACGGTGATCGCCGGGCGTGCCCGGCCCCAACGTCGGCTCATCGTCACCCCAGCTGAACGCCGTTCATCTGATGTCTGATGGGAGGTCAATCGTTTCCCGTGCAGGGCACGGTGCCCGTGCACCACGCCGCGCGCGGGCGAAATCGCGGCTCCGCACGGCGAGGACGGGTGAAGAACCGCCCCGCGTCCGGACCGTCGGCGGGTCAGCCGGGGAAGGCGTACACGGTGGTCGCGTGGGCCGCGGGCTCCTCCGCGCCCTCCGGCGTCATCTCGACGTCGATGAAGCCCAGGCGCCGGCCCAGCTTGGTGACGCGGGCGGTGACGAGGACGTCCGTGCCCGTGACGGCGCGCTGAAAGGTCGTGGACTGCTGAACGGTCGTCATGGGGCCGAAACCGCCTCGCGCGGCGGACACGGCGATCACGGTCGCGGTGTCGGCGGCCGCCATCAGGGCCTGGCCGGACAGGGCGCCGCCCTCGCGGGCCAGCCGGTCGGACCACGGCAGCCGCAGGATCGCGTGGCGTTCACCGGTCTCCTCGACCGTCAGGCCCAGATCCCGTACCCAGGGAGCGAAGTTGTCGGCCAGTACCTTGTCCGCCTCGGCGGTGGTGATCGTCACGCGCGACATTCTTCCGTTCACATCACGTCACCACCAGAGCGCGTGCGGTCGTCCTCGCGCGCTGCGCGCCCTCCCCTGTGCATCCGACGGGAGGTTTGCCCGTGAGCCCTACATGCCGTTGCGCGTATATAGCTGTAGGTGTATGTTCGAGACGTGTCCATTCCCTTTGACGTGCTCGCGGAACCCACCCGGCGGCGGATCCTGGACCTGCTGCTGGAGCGCCCACGGCTGGTCGGCGAACTCACCGAGCGGCTGGGGCTGAGCCAGCCCGGCACCTCCAAGCACCTGAGGGTGCTGCGCGAGGCCGGCCTGGTGCGGGTGCGCGCCGAGGCCCAGCGCCGGTGGTACGAACTGCGTCCCGAGCCGCTGCGCGAGGTCGACGCCTGGCTCACCCCCTACCGCAGGTTGTGGGGGGACGGACTCGACGCACTGGAGCGGCACTTGGACGCCATGCCGGACGAGACGGAGGAACCCCGATGACCGGTGAGCCCACCGAGACCCTGACCACCGCTCCGGACGGCCGCACCGCCCTGCGCCTGGTGCGCAGGCTCGCCCACCCGCCGGAGAAGGTCTGGCGGGCCCTGACCGAACCCGGGCATCTCGCGCACTGGTTCCCCTCCGACGTCGAGCTTGAGCTGCGGCCCGGCGGCAAGGTGCGTTTCGTCTTCCGGCACGGCGAGATGCCCGCTCTCGACGGCGAGGTCACCGAGGTCGACCCGCCCCGCGTGCTCGCCTACACCTGGGGCGGCGACCTGCTGCGCTGGGAGGTGGAACCCGCGGCCACCGGGTCCGTGCTCACCCTCACCCACACCTTCGCCGACCGCCCGGGCGCGGCGAGCTTCGCCTCCGGCTGGAACACCTGCATCGCGGGCATCGACCCCGCGCTGGACGGCCGCCCCGCGCCCCCGCCCGGCGACATCAACGCCGCGCACGAGCACTTCGTCGGCGAGTTCGGCCTGGACAGGGGAACCGCCTCCGGCGACGGGGAGGGCTGGCGGGTGCGCTTCGAACGGCAACTCACCCAGCCCGCCGCGACGGTCTGGCGGACCCTGCTCGGCGAGGCCGCCGCCCCCGAGGCCGGCGGCACCGTGCCGAGCGGCTTCGCGACCGGGGAGTTCCGCGCGGGCCCGGTGGCCGAGGTGCGGCCTCCCGTCCTGCTGGCGTACGCCTGGGACCAGGACGGCCGGCACGGCGGCACAGTGCGCTGGGAGCTGACCGAGGGCACCGGCCACGGGGCACGGCTGATCCTCACCCACACCGGCTCGGCCGAGGCCGCCGGCCGGCGCCCGGCTGCCCTCGACGCCTGGCACGACCATGTCGAGGATCTCGCCAGGAGCCTCGCGCGAATGCCACGCTGACGCCATGGTGGCGACGACGCACGGCAACACGGTCGACGGAGTCCTGCGGCGCAGCGCGCGCCGCGTGCCCGAGCGGACGGCGGTGCGCTTCGCCGACCGCGCCTGGACGTACCGCGAACTGGACGACGCGGTCTCCGCGGCCGCGGCCGTGCTCCTCTCCGAGGGACTGCGGCCGGGTGACCGCGTCGCCGCCTACGGCCACAACTCGGACGCCTACCTCGTCGCCTTCCTCGGCTGCGCGCGGGCCGGGCTGGTGCACGTCCCCGTCAACCACCACCTTGAGGGCGAGGAACTGCGCTATCTCGTCGAGCAGTCCGGCAGCGCCCTCGTCCTCGCCGACCCGGCGCTCGCCGGGCGGCTGCCGGCGGGCGTGCGCACCTTGGCGCTGCGCGACACCGAGGAGAGCCTGCTCGCCCGGCTGGCGGCCGCGGAACCCGCGGACGACCTGACGCCGCCCCGCGGTGAGGACCTCGTCCAGTTGCTCTACACCTCGGGCACCACGGCCCTCCCCAAGGGCGCGATGATGACGCATCGCGCCCTTGTGTACGAATACGTCAGCGCCATGGTCGCGCTGGACCTGAAGGAGACCGACCGGCCGCTGCACTCGCTGCCGCTGTACCACTCGGCGCAGATGCACGTCTTCCTGCTGCCCTACCTGGCGGTCGGCGCGGAGAACACCATTGTCGCGGCCCCCGACCCTGTCACGGTCTTCGGCGAGGTGGAGGCCGGCCGGGTGGACAGCCTCTTTGCGCCGCCCACGGTGTGGATCGCGCTCGCCAACCACCCGCATTTCGCCACCCGCGACCTGGGCGCGCTGCGCAAGGCGTACTACGGAGCGTCGATCATGCCCGTCCCCGTGCTGGAGCGGCTGCGCGGACGGCTGCCCGGACTGGCCGTCTACAACTGCTTCGGGCAGAGCGAGATCGGGCCGCTGGCCACCGTGCTCGGACCGGACGAGCACGAGGGCCGCATGGACTCCTGCGGCCGGCCGGTGCTGTTCGTGGAGGCGAAGGTCGTGGACGAGTCGGGCAAGGAGGTTCCCGACGGGACCCCCGGCGAGGTCGTCTACCGTTCCCCGCAGTTGTGCGAGGGCTACTGGGACAAGCCCGAGGAGACCGCGGAGGCCTTCCGGGACGGCTGGTTCCACTCCGGTGACCTGGTGGTGCGTGACGCGGAGGGCTTCTTCACCGTCGTGGACCGGGTGAAGGACGTCATCAACTCCGGTGGAGTGGTGGTGGCGTCACGGCAGGTGGAGGACGCGCTGTACGGCCACCCGGCGGTGGCCGAGGTGGCGGTCGTCGGGCTCCCGGACGAGCGGTGGATCGAGGCGATCACCGCCTTTGTCGTCGTGCGCGAGCAGGTGGTCGTCACCGAGCAGGAGCTGATCGCCTTCGCCCGGGAACGGCTCGCCGGCTTCAAGACCCCCAAGCGCGTGGTGCTCGTGGACGGGCTGCCGCGCAACGCCAGCGGCAAGATCCTCAAGCGGGAGCTGCGCGACCGTTACGCGTCCGAACCGGCCGCGGAGGCGTAGGACGCCGCCTCCTCACGGACCTCGATCCCGCGGCGCACCGCCGCGTCCTCACCCGGCCACCACACGGCCGGGCGCACGGCCACGTCACCTGCAACCGACCTGCCCGGAGACGAAGGGTGTAACTTACTAGTGGTAGGTTACGAAAGGTAGGTTGTACGTCTTCTGGGAGTGGACTGATGATCTCTGTGTTCCTCGGCTCCGGAGCCGACGCGTGAAGCGGGTACTCGTGGTGGGCGGCTACGGAGTCGTCGGCCAATGGGTCGTGCGGCTGCTTCGGACCGCATGGGGCGACCTGGACGTGGTGATCGGCGGCCGCCGGCCCGAGGCGGGTGCGGCGCTGGCCGAGGAGTACGGCGCACGCCTCGCGCACATCGACACGGTCGACGCGGAGGCCGGACTCGCCGCCCTGGGGCCGGTCGACCTGGTGGTGGCCGCGGTGCAGGACCCGGACGACGCTCTGCTGCGGGCCTCGCTGCGGGCGGGCTCCGCGCACATCGGCATCGTCCGCAAGGTGGACAAGCTCGGCCCGACCGCGATCATTGCGGCTGATCTCGCGCAGCGCGCCGCCGTCGTCATGGGCCACTGGCAGGCCGGTGCCGCGACCTTCGCGGCGCTGACGACGGCGCGCGAGTTCCAGCGCGTCGAACGGGTGGAGCTCGCCGGCCTGTTCGACCCGGCGGACTCCGCCGGGCAGATGTCGGCCGACGACAGCGGAACGTTCTTCGCGAGGGCCCTGGTCCGCAGCGACGGCCGGTGGCGGCATCTCGCCGAGGGCGAGGGCGTCCGTACGGTCGACAGGGGAGATCCGCCGCCGTTCGCGGCGCAGCCGATGGGTGTGCTGGACGTTCCCGCGGTCGCGGCCGCCACCGGCGCCGCTCACGTGCGTTTCGACATCGGCACCGGTGACTCGCTGGGGACCCTGGCCGGTCTGCCGGCCTCGCACGAGATCTATGCCGACCTGTGGGGGCTGGACCGGCAGGGTCTGCCACTGGCCCGGCGGACGGTCGTGAGCGACCCGCGGGGGCAGGCCCATCTCACCGCGGCCGGCGCGGTGATCGGCGTCGAGCGCGTGCTGGGACTGGACGGCGGGACGCCGCCGCCCGCGGGGCTTGTCACGGCGGAGGGCCTGATCGACGCGGGCCGGGCCGTCGACCGCCTGCGGCAGTTCGGCGTCACCGTGATGACCGGCCCGCTCGCCGCGCCGCACACGGGCTCCTGAGCGGGTTCCTGTCGGAGCCGGTCAGGCGGAGCGCGGTCGCGGCGGAGGGCCGGCCGACGTGCCCAGCATGATGCGGCTGATCGCCCGGATCGCCGATGCGCGGTCCAGGCGCCCGTCGGCGACCTCGCGGGCGAGGACTTCGCAGGCGCCGACCACGCCCAGCATGACCGGACGGCTGTCGTCCTCCCCGGCGGGCCCGAAGCGCTCGAAGGCGTCGAGGACGATGGCCGCGTAGCGCTCGCGCGCCGTGCGGAGCAGGGTCTCGGTCCCCGCGATGGAGCCGAGGGCGGCCGTGACGGTGCCGAACTCCCTGCCCGCATTGAGCGCGCAGTCGACGTACGCCTCGGCGAGGACCGCGACCGCTTCCTCCAGACTGTCCGCTCGTGCGTCGAGTGCCGCGCGGGCGGACTGGACCTGGAGGTCGTCCATACGGTGGTAGAGCGCCGTGAGCAGGCCGGTGCGTGTCTCGAAGTGCTCGTAGACGACGGGCTTCGTGACGCCGGCCCGCTCGGCCACTCGGGCGAGCGTCAGAGCGCCCGCCCCCTCCGTGCCGGCCATCGCCGCCGCCGTGTCGAGCAACTGGAGGCGTCGTTCGTCGTGCGACATCCGACGCCTGGTCACCATGGTCTCCGTCCCCTCAAGCTACCGACAGTAGCTTAGACCGTGTCCTCTGGAGCGGGGCGGACGAGTCGCGTGCGGCGGCAGGGGGGTCAGAACCGGTCGCGGGCGTCCCGGAGGAAGTCACGGGTGGGCTCGGCCGGGAGGGCCTGGGCGCTCATGCGGTCCAGTGCCTCGCGGAACTGGGAGACGTCCTCGCGGTCGTCGAGGTAGACGGCGCCGATCAGGCTCTCCACGTACGCGATGTCCGGCAGCTCCGGGAGCGGGAAGCGGAAGATGTGGAAGGGCCCGTACATCGCCGGGTGCGGGCCCGAGGCGAACGGCATCACCTGGAGCCGGACCTGGGGCATGGCGCAGGCCTCGATCAGCCGGTCGACCTGGTCGCGCATCACCTGGGGGCCGCCGATGGGGCGGCGCAGCACGGTCTCGTCGATCACGACCCACAGCAGTGGCGGCTGCTCGCGGGAGAGCAGCGCCTGCCGCTCCATGCGCAGTGCCACCCCGCGCTCGATCTCCTCCTGGGAGGCGTGCGGGCGCCCGGCCCTGAGGACCGCCTCGGCGTACTGAGGGGTCTGCAGGAGTCCGGGCACATAGTGCGGTTCGTAGGCGCGGATGAGCTCGGCCTCGCCCTCCAGGCTGACGAAGGCGCTGAACCACTCGGGCAGCACGTCGCGGAAGCGGTGCCACCATCCGGGGCGGTTGGCTTCCCGCGCAAGGTCGAGGAAGTTGGCGATCTCCGCCGGGTCGGTCACGCCGTACGTCTGCAGCAGCTTCTCGACGTACGGGATGCGCAGACCGACTTCCGCCTTCTCGATGCGGCGGATCGTGGCGTGGGTGACGTCGAGGGCGCTGGCGGCGTCCTCGTAGGAGACGCCAGCTTTCTCGCGGAGGTCCTGGAGGCGCTTGCCGAGTACGACGCGCAGCACAGTGGGTGCACTCGACGATCGCGCTTCGCTCACGAGTAATCCTCCAACCCCACTGATCCACGGGCAGTTTGGCACGGTGTCAGTACGTTGCAAAGCGTGTCGGCGCCGCTTTGCACATTGCAGGTTGCACCTTGCCATGCATTCAGGCAGGCGCGCATAGTAGCGGAGTGGCATCCTCCCATGACGCGTTCCTCTTGGCCGCGCAAGGCGCCGCGGTCGCCGAGGCGCGACGCCGCGTCAGGGCGCGGCTGCGCGACTGGGGGGTCGCCGAGGGGATCTGCGACGACGCGGTCCTGGTGGTCTCCGAACTCTTCACCAACGCTGTCCGTCATTCCGGCGGCGAGAAGGTGGCCTGCGCCGTCCGTGTCGAACGCGGCGTCGTGCGCGTGGAGGTGGCCGACCAGGGCATAGGACTGACGGCCCCTCAGGTAAAGGTCGCTGACGTCGGCGAGGAGTGCGGACGCGGCCTGCTGCTGGTCGGAGCGGTGTCCCGGGCCTGGGGCGTGGTGACCGGCCCGGACGGCACGGGCCGCGTGGTCTGGGCCGAGTTGGGGGCCGCGACGGATCTTCCATAGGATCCGCCAATGATCATACGCAAACGGCTGGCGGCGGGAGTGTGCGCTCTCGCGGCCATGCTGGCCACCGCGCTCTTCCCGGCCGCGGCACCGGCCGCCGCGGACGACGGGCCGGAGACGCCGCGCGAGGCCCCCAAGGTCGAACTCGTCCTCGACGTGAGCGGTTCCATGCGCGCCACCGACATCGACGGCAGATCCCGCATGTCGGCCGCCAAGCAGGCCTTCAACGAGGTCATCGACGCGGTCCCGGAGGAAGTGCAGCTCGGCATCCGCACCCTCGGCGCCAACTACCCCGGCAAGGACAAGAAGGTCGGCTGCAGGGACACCGCGGCCCTCTACCCGGTGGGCTCGGTCGACCGCACGGAGGCCAAGACCGCGGTCGCCACCCTCGCCCCCACCGGCTGGACGCCGATCGGCCCCGCCCTGCAGGCCGCGGGCAAGGACCTCGCGGGCGGCGACGCCACCCGCCGGATCGTCCTCATCACCGACGGCGAGGACACCTGCCAGCCCCTCGACCCCTGCGAGGTGGCGCGCGAACTCGCCGCCGAGGGAACCCACCTGGTGGTCGACACGCTCGGCCTGGTCCCCACGACCAAGATCCGTGAACAGCTCAGCTGCATCGCCGAGGCCACCGGCGGCACCTACACCGCCGTGGACCACGCGGACCAGCTCACCGACCGCATCAAACAGCTCGTCGACCGCGCCGCGGACAACAACGTCGTCGTCACCCCGACGGCCACCGAGGGCGCCGGCACCTGTACCGACGCCCCGCTGCTCGGCGCCGGCATCTACACCGACCGCGAGGAGTTCGCGGAGCACCGCTGGTACCGGGTGAGCGTCACCGACGGCCAGGAGCTTCGCACGTCCGTCAGCGTCGGCGCCGACCGCGCCGTCAACCGCGACTACGGTGTGCTGGTGCGCGCCGTCACCCCCGGCGGCCGCGAACTCGTCCGCGGCACCGACGCGGGCAGCGACCGCACCGACGTCATCTCCGCGGGCCTGCGCTACGCGTGGCCCGAGCGCGACGACGCGGACGCCGCCACGGCGCGCACCGTCTGCCTGGAGATCAGCAACTCCTTCTCCGCACCGGACGCCGTCAAGCGCGCCCCGGGCCTGCCCGTCGAGCTGAGCATCGACCTCGTGTCCTCGCCCGACCAGCCCTCCGACGTCGCCTCCTACGGCCTCGGCCGCGGCTGGTGGCTGCTGGCCGTGCTCGCCGTCACCGGCCTGGTCGCCGGCATCCTGTGGGGCTGGATCTCGCGCTGGCGCCTCGCCGTCTGGAGGACCAACTGATGCGCAGCATACGTACGATCCGTACGGCCGCCGCCGGACTCCTGCTCGGCGGGGCACTGCTCGCGACCGGCGCGGGAACGGCCGTCGCCGACGACGCCACGCCCAGCCCGACCGGATCGGAGTCGTCGGGGACGACGGAGACCACCGCCCAGCCGGGAACGGGCTTCCGCACCGCGGGGCACATCGGTCAGGGCGTGACCTCCACCCCGGTCAGCGCCTCGACGGGCGACTACCTGTACTGGGTCACCCCCGCCAAGGCCGGCCAGATCCTCACGGTCTCCGCGACCGTGCAGCTCCCCGAGTCCGCCTCGCGGCACGGCGGACAGACCTGGCAGCTGGACGTCTACGACGGCATCCGCCGCCACCAGGCCTGCACCGCGGGCAAGCCGACCGTCACCGCGGCCGCGGACGCCGCCACGGTGGAGCTCAGTTGCCGGCTGCGCACCGTCCGCGCGTGGTCGGAGGCCTGGGCCAACGACCCGCTGCCGGGTGCCTACTACATCCGGCTGACCGTGGTCCGCCTCGCCGATCAGGACCTCGGCCTGCCGGTGCAGGTCCAGCTCGGCACCGCCACCAAGGACGCGGGCGGCTCTCAGGCCGTGGACGGCGAACTGGCCGCCCCGCTCACCCCGGTGGCCAAGGCGGGCGCGACGCTCGACCCCAACGCGCAGCCCTCACCGGCCGCGACCGAGGAGAGCCAGGAGGAGGCGGACCCCAGCGCCTCGCCCGTCGCGGCCGGGCTCACCGAGCCCGACGGCGGCTGGGGCGGCGGCTGGTGGTCCGACCGCTGGGTCTGGACCGCCGTGGGCGGTGCGGTCGGCGCCCTCGCGGGTGTGGCCGGGTACAGCATGACCCGTGGGCGGGGACGCCGCCCGGTCGCGTAACCCACGCCGACCGCCGACGCCGACGACGCGCCGGTCACGGGCCCGTGAAGGGGCCCGGGACCGGCGTGTCGTGCGTGCTCAGCGCGCGGCCGCGGCCGTCAGCAGCAGCGCCGTCAGCGGATGCCCGCCGCGCCCGGCCCAGTCGAGCGGCGCGCGTCCCGTGCCGTGGTCCTCGCGCAGGACGGGGTCGGCGCCGTGGGCCAGGAGCAGCCGTACCGTCTCGGTGTGGCCCCAGCAGGCGGCGGCGCACAACGGTGTGCCCTCGTCGCCGTGGCCGCTCTCGGTGTCGGGCCGGGCTCCGGCCGTCAGCAGCAGCGCCGTTACGTCCGCCGCGCCCTGGACCGCCGCCGCGTACAGGGGCGTCGTGCCGTCCGCGTCGGGGAGTTCGGGCGAGGCTCCGCGCCGCAGGAGCCGGGCGGCCGTCCCGGCGTCACCCAGCATCGCGGCCGTGACCAAGGCGCGGCTCAGCTTCTTGCGGCGTCTGCGGTTCACGGACGCAGCGTACGAGCGTCCGTTCGTGCCGGGAAGTCATCCCCCGTCCGCCTCAAGGCGCCGGGTCCCGGTCCGCGCCGTCCTCCGCGGTCAACAGGACGTCGTCGGCGGGGACTTCCCGGCCCAGGACGGACACCGCCTCCACGGCGCGTTCGGCGGTCTCCGTGGCGCGGGGGGAGAGGCACGCGCGGGCCAGGCGGGCGGCGCGGGCGGCGAGGGCGCGGGCGCCGTCGGGGTCGCCGGACAGGACTCGGGCGAGGGCGGCGTGGGCGGTGTGGAGGGCCAGGTCGCGGCGGTGGGACGGGGGCAGGAGCGGCAGGGCCTTGTCCAGGGTGCGGGCGGCCTCGCCGGGGTGGCCGAGGTCGAGCAGCGCGAGGCCGCTGTGGGCGAGGAGTCGGGCCTCGGCGTCGTCCCGGGCCGGGTCGAGCAGGCTTGCGGCCTCCTCCAGGGCGCGGCGGGCGGCCGGTTCCTCGCCCAGGCCCGCGTGGGCGCGGGCGCGGCACATGGCGAGCGTCGCGCGGACGGCGGGCGGAAGGGCGGCGGGCGCGTTCTCGGCGGCCGTCACGCCCGCGAGCGCGTCGTCGTGGCGCCCGTTGAGCACCGCCTGAAGGCTCAGTTCGCCCCACAGGCGGGCCGCCTGGGTGCTGTCGCCCGACGCGTGCGCGAGCCGCAGCCCGGTGAGGAAGTACCGCTGGGCGGCGCCGTGCCGGCCCGTGTCGACGGCGGCGCGGCCGCCCAGCCGGGTCAGTGCGGCGGCCGTCCGCAGCAGCCGGACGTCGTCGGCGGCCGCGAACGGCCCCCGCCGGATCAGTTCCAGGGCGATGCGCAGGTCGGCCTCGACGCGGTGCCGTACCGCTCCGCCGCCGAGCCGGTCGTCGAGCCGGCGCAGCCCGTGCAGTCCCCACTCCAGCCAGGCCGTGGTCTCCACGTCGAAGTCGTCTCCGTTCGCGGCCGGTCCGGACGCGTCGGGATCACCCGCGGGCGCCGCACGGGACCACTCCGCGATCGCGACGCGGAACTCCGGCCCCTCCACGACCGGGTAGCCCCGCGGGTCGCGCCCCCCGCTGTCGAGCAGCACCTCCAGCGCGCCGAGGGCGCCCGCTCGGTCCCAGCCCAGTCCGTCCGGCAGACCCGCCGGCGCCGGCAGCCAGCCGGGCCACGGCCGCGCGTCCACGTCCCGCAGGGGCACGCCGAGCGCGCGGGCGAGGGCGCGCTGGCTGTCCCGTTCGGGCACAACGCCCCAGTGCTCCCAGCGCCAGACCTTCTCCCGTCGCGCCGCCATGGGCACGCCGAGGGCGCGCGCGTTCTCCGCGACGACCCGGGCGAGGTCCTGGTAGCTCCAGCCATGGCTCCGCCTGACGTACGCCAGGGGATGCGACGGCGCGGGCGCGGTCTCGTCCGCCACCGAATGACTCCTTCGTTCCCGCTTCGTACGTTCGAATATCAGGCGTACGCCACCTTGCGCAGCCGTTCCCGCCGAACCTGTCCGTTCCGTGCCCTGATGCCCCGTTGGCTGTGGTGACAGGCGTTCGGCCGGGGGCGCGTGGGACTACATCGAGACAACGGGACCGCTCTTGAAGCGGACCTGTCTGTACCGGTTGGCTGTGCGTGATCAGCTGATCACCGGACGCCGAAGGGGAAGTCCCGACCCGGGCCGGAACATGACGTGCGCGCCGTGGAGGCACCCCGAGGATGACTCCTCCACCCCCGTTCGGATTCCGCTCCCGCGACGAACTGCGGTTCGACCCCGCCCTGGACGACGAACCGCTGGCGGCTGCCCGCGCCGCCTTCGCCCAGGGCCGCTGGTCCGCGGCCCGCACCCTGCTCGCCGAGACCGGGGACGCCTGGGACCGGCGCGGACACCGTGTGGTCGTGCTCGGCGAGGGCCGCGCGAGCGGCACATGGGCCCGCGAGTGGCAGCTCGCCGAACCGGACAGCCCCGACGCGGCCGCCCTGCTCGGCTGCGCCCTGGTCTTCCGCGCCGTCGCCGGCAAGGAGAGCCCCGAGAGCGCCCGCGAGGCCTGCCTGGCCGCCGCCGCGCTGGCCCCCGCCGATCCGACGCCCTGGCTGTGCCTGCTGATCCTGGCCCGCCACACCGGCACCGACGACGACCGCATGCGCGCCTTCGACCAGGTGCGCGGCCGTCACCGGGACCACCACCACGGCCACCAGCTGATGGCCGCCTGCCTGGCCGAGCGCCCCCTGTCCCCGGACGACGGCAGCCACTTCCACGAGGTGTACGAGTTCGCCGAGTGGGCCGCGGGCGACGCGCCCGAAGGATCCCCGCTGGCCGTGCTGCCGGTCGTCGCCCACGCCGAGCTCTACCGCGTGCAGGCGGCCGCGGGCGCCGAGCCCGAGGACCTGGCGGCCTCCGAGCACTGGCGCGGCTGGCGCGCCCGGCAGGCCCTCAAGCGGGCCTTCGACTGGTGGCTGGAGTGGGACGACCGCGACCATCCACGGCTCTACCTCGACCTCAACTTCCTTGTGCACGCCCAGTACCTGCAGGGCCGCAACGCCGAGGCGGCGGCCCTGTTCAACCGCATCGGCGGTTACGCCACCCGCATCCCGTGGGCGTACCCCGACCGCGACCCCAAGAAGGCCTTCCGCGCCGCGCGCGAGGCCGTGCTCGGCCCCGGATCCCCGTAGGGACCCCCATCGACGCACAGCACATCCCGTCATCCACAAGGAAAGGACCCGCCATGTTGAGGGGCAATACCGGGATCAGCACGTTCAAGGGCGAGGAGAGAGCCCTGCGGGCCGACCGGCTCGGCCTGCCCGGCCTGCTGCTGTCCGTGGTCGCCGCCAATGCCCCGCTGATGGTCGTCGCGGGCGTCATGCCCACCGCGTACGGCGTCATGGGCATCGTCGGGCAGCCGCTGCTGTTCGTGATCCTCGGTGTGGTGCTTGTCCTCTTCACCGTCGGATACGCCGAGATGAGCCGCCACGTGCACAACGCGGGCGCCTTCTACGCGTACATCGCGCGCGGCCTCGGCGGCACCGCCGGCGCCGGTGCGTCGATCGTGGCGCTCGTGTCCTACAGCGCGCTCCAGTTCGGCGTCTACGGCCTCTTCGGCTTCGAGATCTCCGGACTGTTCGAGACCTACCTCGACACCACGATCGCCTGGTGGATCCCGGCGCTCCTCGGGGTCCTCGTCGTCGGCGCGCTCGGCTGGCTGAAGATCGACCTCAACGCCAAGGTCCTGGGCGTCCTCCTGCTCATCGAGATCACGCTCGTCGTCGTTTTCGACATCGCCGCCATCGGCCATCCCTCCGCCAAGGAAGGGCTGTCGCTGCACGCGTTCGACCCGGGCACCCTCAGCGGCGCGGGACTCGGCACCGCGCTGTGCCTGTGCATCGCCGCGTTCGTCGGCTTCGAGCAGCCCCCGGTGTACGCGGAGGAGACCAGCCGGCCGCAGGTGCTCGTCGCCCGCGTGACCTTCCTCGCCGTCAGCTTCGTCGCGGTCTTCTTCGCCATCAGCTCCTGGGCGCTGAGCGTGGCCGCCGGCCCGTCGCAGATCGTCGGCCAGTCGCAGAAGCAGGGCCCTGGGCTGCTGTTCGGGCTCAGTGAGTCGATCATCGGCGCGACCTTCACCGACGTCCTCCACGTCCTGTACGTGACCGGCATGTTCGCCTGCCTGCTCAGCTTCCACAACGTCGTCGCCCGCTACGCCTTCGCCATGGGCCGCGAGGGCCTGCTGCCCGCGGCCTTCGGCCGCACGAACCCCAAGAGCGGTGCGCCCGCCCACGGTTCGCTGCTGCAGACCGTCATCTCCGTCGTCGCCGTTGTCGGCTTCGCCGTCGCCGACGGCAGCGCCGCCGCCGACCACGACCCGACCGCGCCCGTGCTCAAGCTCTTCACCTGGGGCGGCAACGTCGGCGCGCTGGGCATCATCGTGCTGCTGGCCACCACGGCCTTCGCCGTCATCGGCTACTTCGTCCGGCGCGACGCGCTGCGCACCCAGGCGCCGAGGATCGCCGCCTCCGCGCTGGCGGGCGTGGCACTGGTCGTCATCGCGGTGTACGCCGTCAAGGACTTCGACGTCCTGGTCGCCGGCGCCGGCTCCGCGGTCTCCTGGATCCTGCCCGGGATCATCGGGGTCACCGTCGTCGGCGGCCTCGTCTACGGACTGGTCCTGCGCAGCACGCGTCCCGAGCTGCACGCCCGTATCGGCCTGGGCAACGAGGCGTTCCGCATCGAGCAGGCCCGCGAGAGCGCGGCCGGCCCGGGACAGACGGAGCCCGCCGCCTCCTGACGCCGCCCGGCCCGCCGCACCCCGGCAGGGGAGCGGCGGGCCGGATGCATGTCCGCACCGTCCCGTAGCGCAACGACCCACGTACACCGGAGAGTTGTCCCATGTCCTCCTGCTGCCACACCGACGCCGGCACCTCTCCCGCCGCGCCGCACCCCCTCGATCCGCTGACCGCGGACGAGATCGCCGCCGCCCGCCGCATCCTCACCGAGGAGGGCCTGGTCGGCGACGCGACCCGCTTCCCCCTGGTGCTGCTCAACGAGCCCGACCGGCACACCGCGGACGCCCACCGCGACGGCGACCCCGTCGTCCGCCGTCTGCGCGTCACGCTGCTGGACTCCGCGACCGGCGCCGCCGCCGAGGTCCTGGTGGACGTCACCGCGGGCGCCGTCGTCGCCCACCGCGCGCTCGACACCGCGCAGGAGGGCCAGCCGCCCGTCACCTTCGAGGAGTACGAGATCGTCGAGCAGGTCGTCAAGGCCGACCCGGGCTGGCGCAAGGCCATGGCCGAGCGCGGCGTCACCGACCTGGACCTGGCCATCGCCGCCCCGCTCGGCGCCGGCCCGCTCCGCTTCGAGGACCGGCCCGGCGCCCGCCTCATGCGCTCGCTGACCTGGCTGCGCTGCGACGCCACCGACAGCCCCTGGGCGCACCCGGTGGCCGGGCTCGTCGCCGACGTGGACGTGATCGAGCGCAAGGTCGTCCGCCTCATCGACACCGGCGCCGTCCCCGTCCCGTCCGAATGCGGCCGCTACGAGGCCGAGTTCAACGGCCCCGCCCGCACGGACCTGCGCCCCCTGGAGATCACCCAGCCCGAGGGGCCGTCCTTCACCCTCACCGGCCGGCTGATGACCTGGCAGAAGTGGCGCTTCCGCATCGACTTCAACAGCCGCGAGGGCCTGGTCCTGCACCAGATCGGCTACGAGGACGGCGACCGCGTCCGCCCCGTGCTGCACCGCGCCTCGCTCGCCGAAATGGCCGTCGCCTACGCCGAGCCCGGCGACGACCGCAATTGGGTCGCCTTCCTCGACGCGGGCGAGTACCAGCTCGGCCGCAACGCCAACGCCCTGACACTGGGCTGCGACTGCCTCGGCGAGATCGCCTACCTCGACGCCGTGCTCTGCGACGACCTGGGCAACCCGGAGACGCTGCCGAACGCGATCTGCATCCACGAGGAGGACTACGGCCTGCTGTGGAAGCACACCGACATCTTCAACGGCATGGCCGCCGACAGCCGCCGCTCCCGCCGCCTGGTCGTCTCCTACATCGCCACCGTGGGCAACTACGACTACGGCTTCTACTGGTACTTCTACCAGGACGGCACGATCGGCTTCGAGGCCAAGTCCACCGGCATCGTGCAGACCTCCGCCGTCGTGCCGGGCACCGCCGACGCCGTCGGCACGGAGCTCGCCCCGGGCCTGCTGGCCCCGTTCCACCAGCACATGTTCTGCGTCCGGCTGGACGCGGCGGTCGACGGGCACGCCAACACCGTCGAGGAGGTGGACGTCGTCCCCGTCCCGCACGGCCCGGACAACCCCAACGGCAATGTCTTCACCACCCGGGTGACCGCGCTCGCGGACAGTGCCGAGGGCGGCCGCCTCGCCGACCCGCTCGCCGGCCGGCGCTGGCGGATCACCAACCCCGGCTCGCTCAACCGCATGGGCAAGCCGGTCGCGTACACCCTCGTCCCGCAGCCCGGCCCGGTGCTGCTGGCCCAGCCGGACTCCGCCGTCGCCCGGCGTGCGGCCTACGGCACCAAGCACGTGTGGGTGACCCGCCACCGTCCCGAACGGCGCTTCCCCGCGGGCGACTACCCCAACCAGAACGCGGGCGGCGCCGGGCTGCCCCGGTGGACCGAGCCCGGCGAGTCGCTGGAGAACACCGAGCTGACCGTCTGGCACACCTTCGGCCCCACCCACCTGCCCCGGCTGGAGGAGTGGCCCGTCATGCCGGTCGACCACAGCGGCTTCACGCTCAAGCCCACCGGCTTCTTCGACCGCAACCCCTCGCTCGACCTCCCCAAGGAGACGCCGGGCGGCGAAGGGGCGCACTGCCACGCCGAGTAGGCGGGTTCGGCCCCGCGGTCCGTGCGGACCGCGGGGCCTGCCGGTCAGGGGCGGCGGACCGGGACGTTGTCGTGGACCCGCTTGGGGTCGGTGACGGCGACCGGCTCGAGGATCTCCTCGATCCGCGCCATCAGCTCCTTCTCCAGGACGACACCCGACGCCTTGACGTTCTCCGCGACCTGCTCCGGGCGGGAGGCGCCGACGATGGCGGCGGAGACATTGGAGTTCTGGAGCACCCAGGCGACCGCCAACTGGGCCAGGGAGAGCCCGGCCTCGGCGGCCAGCGGCTGGAGCCGCTGGACGGCCTCCAGCACCTCGTCGCGCATCCACCGCGCGATCATGTTGGCGCCGCCCTTGTCGTCGGTGGCCCGCGAGCCCTCCGGCGGCTGCTGGCCGGGCGCGTACTTGCCGGTCAGCACACCCTGCGCGATCGGCGAGAAGACGACCTGCCCGATGCCCAGTTCGGCGCAGGTGGGAACGACCTCGCCCTCGATGACCCGCCACAGGGCGTTGTACTGCGGCTGGTTGGAGACCAGGGAGATGCGCAGCTCGCGCGCCAGCGCGTGGGCGCGGCGGATCTGCTCCGCCGGCCACTCGGAGACGCCGATGTACAGGGCCTTGCCGGAGTGGACGACGTCGGCGAACGCCTCCATCGTCTCCTCCAGCGGCGTCTCCACGTCGTAGCGGTGGGCCTGGTACAGGTCGACGTAGTCGGTCTGCAGGCGGCGCAGCGAGCCGGCGATCGACTCCATGATGTGCTTGCGCGACAGGCCGCGGTCGTTGCGGCCGCTGCCGGTGGGCCAGTAGACCTTGGTGAGGATCTCGATGCCCTCGCGGCGCTCGCCCTTCAGCGCCTCGCCGAGCACCGACTCGGCCCGCGTCCCCGCGTAGACGTCGGCGGTGTCGAAGGTGGTGATGCCGGCGTCCAGGGCGGCCTGCACACACGCGGTGGCGGCGTCGGCCTCCACCTGGGAACCGTGGGTGAGCCAGTTCCCGTAGGCGATCTCGCTGATGAGCAGACCGCTGCGGCCGAGATGGCGGTATTCCATGGGAGCGAAGCCTCCGTTGGCGGGTACGGGATGCGGAAAGTGTCAGTGCTGATAATGCTCTCCGATCATTACATGCCTGCCCCTGCCGCCCGTGAGCGGTCCCGGAGTTCGTGCCGCGACCGCGGTGCGCCGGCGCCGCACCCGCCTCAGCGGAAGTCCGGGGTCCACAGCCGCACCGCCGCGAACTCCGCGCCGGGGCGGGTGCGGGAGTACGCCGTGCTGCCGTCGGCCTCCAGGAACTCGACCGTCGGGCCGCCCGCGTCGCGCGGCCCGGAAACCCGGCCGCGGGCGCGGATCCGGGTGCCGGAGGGCTGGCTGAGGTAGGCGCGGACGTCGCAGGCGCCGTCCACCTGCCGGTACTTGCGGGACTCGGCGTCGAGCCGGTAGGCGCCGTTGGTGTCGGTGAACCAGAGCGCGCCCGGCTCCCCGTACACCGGTTGCAGATCCACGCCCTGCCCCTCGAAGTGGATCACGCTGTGCTCGGTCAGCATGGTCGCCGGGCCCCTGCCGGACAGCGCGTAGCGCACCAGCCGCTCCTCGCCGATCGCCCACAACGCCGCGCGCTCCGGGTCGTAGAGCACGCCGTGCGCCCGGGGCAGCGGGAGCGTGAGGAAGGGGCCGGACTGCTCGGTGTCCGTGTACAGCCGCAGCCGCCCGGGCGCCGCGGAGGCCACCGCGATCACCCCGCCCGGGATGCGCTCGATGGCGCGCGGGGTGTCGGCCGGCGTGATGGTCTGCCAGACGATCGCCCCGGTGTCCTCGCGGACCATCGCGGCACGCCCGCCGAGTGCGGTGACCAGCACGACCCGCCCGTACGCCTGGGTTCTGCGCAGGCGTACGTCCGACAGGTGCTGCCAGCTGGTGCCCGTCCCGCCCGGAGCCCTCCAGCGCCAGGCGACCGAGGCGTCCTGCGACCAGTCGGCGGCGCCGGGGTGGAAGACGAGGACGTCGTTCCCGGTCTGCTCCGTGGTGGCGATGGGATGGCCTGTGCGCGCGGCGTACCGCGTCATGTCCTGCCCCCGTGTCGTTGAGACGCCAACGAATAACCGGAGGATAGTCACGCGGCGCACTGCCACGATGGGCCCTGTGACCGTACCGCGACAGAACATCCACGCTTCGCCCGTATGGGAGATATCGCCGCTCTCCGTTGACGACCCGGTGTCGAGGGACCTGCTGTGGCGCTACTACGACGACATCGTCAGCCGCTACTACGGCAGGCCGATGACCCGGAAGGAGATCGACGACCTCCTCGCCGAGGACACCAGCGACGACCTCGCCGGCCCCACCGGCGCGTTCTTCGTCGGGCGGTACGGCGGGACCCCTTCCGGCTGCGCGGGCGTGCGGCTGCTGGCCCCCGGCGTCGCCGAACTGCGCCGGGTCTGGGTCGTTCCCGCCGCCCGCCGCACCGGAGGTGCCGCGCTGCTGGTCGCGGCGGTGGAACGAGCGGCCGCGGAGCACCTGGGCGCCCGCGTCGTCCGGCTCGACACCCGTCCCGACCTGGTGGAGGCCAGGGCGCTGTACGCCCGGCTCGGGTACCGCGAGATCGACGACTACAACGGTGACCGCTACGCCGGCCACTGGTTCGAGAAGCCGCTGGCCCAGGACTCCGGCGCGGCTTCGCCCCCAGGCTCGCGGCACGGGGGCCGGGCTCCGCAATAATGCAGCGGTAGTCCAGCCAGAAAGCAGGTCGCACATCGTGACGACAACGGTCTCGGTCGAGCGCAGGATCGCCGAGGAGCTCGGCGTACGGGAAGGGCAGGTCCAGGCGGCCGTCGATCTCCTCGACGGCGGCGCGACCGTGCCGTTCGTGGCCCGGTACCGCAAGGAGGCGACGGGCGCCCTCGACGACGCCCAGCTGCGCACGCTCGAGGAGCGGCTGCGCTACCTGCGGGAGCTCGACGAGCGGCGGGCCGCGATCCTGGAGTCCATCGAGTCCCAGGGCAAGCTCGACGACGCCCTCAAGGCGCAGATCCTCGCCGCCGACTCCAAGGCGCGCCTGGAGGACATCTACCTGCCCTTCAAGCCCAAGCGCCGCACCAAGGCGCAGATCGCCCGCGAGGCCGGTCTCGAACCGCTCGCCGACCGGCTGCTGGAGAACCCCGGGCTCGACCCGCAGCAGGAGGCGGCCGGCTTCGTCGACGCCGACAAGGGTGTGGCGGACACGGCGGCCGCCCTGGAGGGCGCCCGCGCGATCCTGACCGAGCGGTTCTCCGAGGACGCCGACCTCGTCGGCGAGCTGCGCACCCGCATGTGGGAGCGCGGCCGGCTGGTCTCCCATGTGCGCGAGGGCAAGGAGGAGGCCGGCGCGAAGTTCGCCGACTACTTCGACTTCGCCGAGCCGTTCGGGAAGCTTCCCTCGCACCGTGTGCTCGCCATGTTCCGCGGCGAGAAGGAGGAGGTCCTCGACCTCACCCTGGAGCCCGAGGAGCCGGTCGAGGACGGACCGTCCAGCTTCGAGCGCAAGATCGCCCACCACTTCGGTGTCACCGACCGCGGCCGCCCCGCCGACAAGTGGCTGGCCGACACGGTGCGCTGGGCCTGGCGCACGCGCTTCCTCGTCCGCCTCGGCCTCGACCTGCGCGTGCAACTGCGCCAGGACGCCGAGGACGAGGCGGTCCGGGTCTTCGCCGCCAACCTGCGCGACCTGCTGCTCGCCGCCCCGGCCGGCACGCGCGCCACGATGGGCCTGGACCCCGGCTTCCGCACCGGCGTGAAGGTCGCGGTCGTCGACGCCACCGGCAAGGTCGTCGCCACCGACACGATCTTCCCGCACGTGCCCCGCAACCAGTGGGACGCCTCCATCGCCACGCTTGCCAAGCTGGCGGCGGCGCACAAGGTCGACCTCGTCGCGATCGGCAACGGCACCGCGTCCCGCGAGACCGACAAGCTCGCCGGCGACCTGATCAAGCGGCACCCGGAGCTGAAGCTGACCAAGGCCGTCGTCTCGGAGGCCGGTGCCTCGGTCTACTCCGCCTCGGCCTACGCCTCCGCCGAACTGCCGGACATGGACGTCTCGCTGCGCGGCGCGGTCTCCATCGCCCGCCGCCTCCAGGACCCGCTGGCGGAGCTCGTGAAGATCGACCCCAAGTCGATCGGCGTCGGCCAGTACCAGCACGACTTGTCCGAGCTGAAGCTGTCGCGTTCGCTCGACGCCGTCGTCGAGGACTGCGTGAACGGTGTCGGCGTCGACGTCAACACCGCCTCGGTGCCGCTGCTGCGCCGCGTGTCCGGCATCACCGAGGGCCTGGCCGCCAACATCGTCGCGCACCGCGACACCAACGGCCCCTTCCGCAAGCGCACGGCGCTCAAGGAAGTCGCCCGGCTCGGCCCCAAGGCGTACGAGCAGTGCGCGGGCTTCCTGCGCATCCCGGGCGGCGACGACCCGCTCGACGCCTCCAGTGTGCACCCCGAGTCGTACCCGGTGGTCCGCCGGATGAGCACCGCTGCCGGCACCGGCATCGAGGCGCTCATCGGCAACAGCGCCGTCCTGCGCGGGCTCAAAGCCGACACGTTCGTGGACGACACCTTCGGTCTGCCGACGATCACCGACATCCTTGCCGAGCTGGAGAAGCCGGGCCGCGACCCCCGTCCGGCCTTCAAGACCGCCGAGTTCAAGGAGGGCGTGGAGGAACTCAAGCACCTTGAGCCCGGCATGCTCCTGGAGGGCGTCGTCACCAATGTCGCCGCTTTCGGTGCCTTTGTGGACGTCGGCGTCCACCAGGACGGTCTCGTCCACGTCTCCGCGATGTCGAAGACCTTCGTCAGCGACCCGCGCGACGTCGTGAAGCCGGGCGACATCGTCCGCGTCAAGGTGCTCGACGTCGACATCCCGCGCAAGCGCATCTCGCTGACGCTCCGGCTCGACGACGAGGCGGCCGCGGCGGCGGGCGGCGGTGCCGGAGCCGGCAGCGCCAAGGGCAACGTCGGCGGTGGACGCGGTGAACGGGGTCCGCGTCCCGAGCGGCGCGGCGGTGCGCCCCGTCAGTCGCGCGGCGGCGGCGACCGTCCCGCGCCCTCCGGGGCCATGGCGGACGCCCTGCGCCGCGCCGGCCTGGACAAGGGCCTGGGCGGCGGCGGGAACGGCCGCCGCGGCTGACGCCCAGGACGACGGGGAGGACGGGACCCGTCCCGTCCTCCCGGCGCGCGGGCGTCCGGCGACGGCTCAGCGGCAGACCGCGCCCGCGGGCGGCAAGGTGCCCCGCAGCAGGAAGCGGTCGACGGCCCTGTCGACGCAGGCGTTCCCCCGGTGGTAGCCGGTGTGGCCGTCGCCGACGCGCGTGAGCAGCCGCCCGGACTCCAACTGCCCCGCCAGTGCCACGGCCTGCGGGTACGGGGTGGCGGGGTCTCGGGTCGTGCCGATCACCAGGATCGGCGCGGCGCCCCGTGCGCGGATGGCGCGTGCGGGCTGGCTCGAAGGGACCGGCCAGTGCGTGCACATCACCAGGGTGTCGGCGAAGGCCCGGCCGAACTGGGGTGAGGCGCTGAGGAACCGGGGCAGCTCGGCCGTCGCCCTGACGGCACTGAGCCGCGGCCCGATCGTGGAGCTCAGGCAACTGACCGCGGTCTGCGCCTGGTCGCCCTCCCTGGTCGTCTCCTGGCCCGCGGCGATGATTTCCTGGAGGTCGTGGGTGTCGCCCGTCCGCAACCCGCGCAGGGCGTCCCGGAGCCGTCCCCACGCGGGAAAGCGGAGGCCGTCCACGACCGCCGAGGTCAGGTCGTCCCCGGTGACCTCGTCGTCCTTGCCCTGCCGGAGCGGCGCGCGGTCGAGGGCGGCCCGCAGGGTGTCCAGCGCGCGGGCGGCCCCCGGCAGGCTGCGGCCGACCGGGCAGTCGGGGCGGCTCGCGCAGTCGGCGGCGAAGGCCTCCCAGGCGACCTGGTAGCCGCGCGCCTGGTGCAGCGTGGTGCCGAACGCGTCGAGGGCGGGGTCGAGGGCGCCGTCCAGCACCACGCGGCCGACCCGTGAGGGGAACAACTCGGCATAGGTCGCGCCCAGGTAGGTGCCGTAGGAGAAGCCCGCATAGTGCAGCCGGCGGTCGCCGAGGAGCGAGCGCAACATGTCCATGTCCCGCGCGGCGTCGGGTGTCCCGACGTACGGGAGCAGCCCGCCGGCGTGCCGCTCGCAGTCCCCGGCGGTCTTTTGGAACATGGTGTCCCACGCGTTGATCTCCGCCCGGTCGGGCGTGGGCGGCACGGGGGACTGCATGAAGGAGACCGGCCGGCCCCTGCCGCAGTCGACCAGCGTGCTGTGGCCGACTCCTCTGGGGTCCATCGCGACGAGGTCGTAGGCGCCGCGCACCGAGGAGGAGTAGACCTTGGCGGCCTTCCACAGGTAGTCCATCGCGGACGCGCCGGGGCCGCCGGGATTGAGCTGGAGGGAGCCGAGCCGCCCGCCGCCGGTGGACCTCTTGCGGGTCGCCGACACCAGGATGTCGCCGGCCTCGGGATGGGCGTAGTCCAAGGGCACGCGCATGGTGGTGCACTGGAACCCGTCGGCCTGGTCGCAGGACCGCCACGCCAGCCTCTGCCCGTAGTAGGGACGCAACCGCGGTGCCACGGCGGCCGTGTCGTCCGTCACCAGGGCGCTGCCGGTCGGCGCGGGGCGCGGTGCGGAGGAGGTGCGGGCAGGGGCGGCACAAGCGGTCAGCAGCACAGTGCAGGCGCCCAGCGCCGCGAGCAGGCGCCGCGGCGTGCGGCGGGAGGCGGTGCCGGAAGGAAGGCCGGCGCCGGGGCCGGACAGGGGGCCGGTGGTGCGGGCAGCGGTCATTGCCGGCGTTCCTTTCGCGCCCCGGCGGTCCCCGGGGCCAATCGGGATTCGGCTGCGGTCCCCGGGGCGTGTGCCACCCGTCGAGCCGTGGTCCGGGTCCGCTGCGAGGGATGGCTTCGCGGTCCACCCGTCGACCCGGCTGCGTGACCAGCTCATCACGTGGTGTGTTCGCCGGACAGTTCGGCTACGCCGAAGGTGTGAACCGGACCGGGTGCCACGGCTGTCCCGCAGGGGTTTGCCGGCCGCGCCCGGCGTGGCGGGCGCCTGCCAAGATCCATGGCGCGGGCGAGAGTTGGCCGGGAACCTGCTGTTGGCATGCTACGGCCAAACGTTAGCGTCCGCGGGTGCCCTCGCTGCCGCGCATCCTCCGCCCCCGCGCGCTGTCCGTCGTCGCGACGGTCGTCGCCGCCCTCGCCGCCGTCCTCCTCCCCGTGACGACCGCGCACGCCGCCTCCGGCGGCACTGTGCGGGACGGCCTCAGCCGGCCCGACTACTCCTACGCCGACGCCATCCGCGAGGCGGTGTGGGTCGACACGGGACGCGACAGCGACGGCGACGGCCGCACCGACCGGGTCGCCGCGGACATCGTGCGGCCCCGGGAGGCCGCCGCCGCGGGCCGCAAAGTACCGGTGATCATGGACGCGAGCCCGTACTACTCCTGCTGCGGGCGCGGCAACGAGAGCCAGACCAAGACCTACGACGCCCAAGGGCGCATGGTCCAGGCGCCGTTGTTCTACGACAACTACTTCGTGCCGCGCGGCTACGCGGTCGTCCTGGTCGACCTCGCCGGGACGAACCGCTCCGACGGCTGCGTGGACGTCGGCGGCCCCTCGGACATCGGCTCCGCCAAGGCCGTCGTCGACTGGCTCGGCGGCCGCGCCACCGCGTACACCTCGCGCACCGGCACCGGCACCGCCGCCGCGCGCTGGTCGACCGGCGACGTCGGCATGATCGGCAAGAGCTGGGACGGCACCATCGCCAACGGCGTCGCCGCGACCGGGGTGAAGGGGCTGCGGACCATCGTCCCGATCAGCGCCATCAGCTCCTGGTACGACTACTACTTCCAGCAGGGCGCCGCCCTGTACGACTCCGGCCCCGACTGGCTGTCGGACTACGTCGAGAGCCCCGGCGCCCGCGCCCGCTGCGCCACCGTGCAGCAGCGGATCGTGGACGGCGCGCCCCGCACCGGCGACTGGACCGGCTTCTGGAGCGAACGCGACTACACCCGGCACGCCGGCAAGGTCCGCGCCAGCGTCCTGGCCGTCCACGGCATGCAGGACCTCAACGTCCGCACCAAGCACTTCGGTCAGTGGTGGCAGGCCCTGGCGGCCCACGGGGTGGAGCGCAAGGTGTGGCTGTCGCAGACCGGCCACGTCGACCCGTTCGACTACCGCCGCGACGCCTGGGTCGCGACGCTGCACCGCTGGTTCGACCACTACCTGCTGGGCGTCCGCAACGGCATCGACCACGAGCCCGCCGCCGACATCGAACGCGCCCCCGGCCACTGGACGACCGACCGTGCCTGGCCGCCGGCCGGTACCGCGCGGACCCGGCTGAGCCTGCGCCCCGGAGCCACGCCCGGGCTCGGGGTCCTCGGCCGCACACCGGCCGCGCCGGGCAGCACCGAGGTCTTCACCGACGCGCCGGGCCGCGGCGAGGAGGACTGGGCCGCCGCCGCGGACACCGCGGGCCCCGACAAGACGGTCTTCAGTACCGGCACCCTCACCGCCCCGCTGCGCCTGTCCGGCAGCGGCACCGTCACCGTGACCGCGTCGGCCTCCACCACGAGCGCGCACCTGTCGGCGGTCGTGGTGGACCTCGGCCCCGCCCGTATCAGGGACTTCCTCGGCCCCAAGGAGGGCATCACCGACCTCACCACCCGCTCCTGCTGGGGCGCGAGCGCCCCCGGTGACAGCGCCTGCTTCTTCGACACCGCGGCGGACGCCGCGGACGTCACCCATACCGTCGTCAGCCGCGGCTGGGCCGACCTTGGGCACGCGGCCTCCGCCCGGCACGGCCGCCCCCTCGTCCCGGGACGCGCCTACACCGCCACCATCACCCTCGCCGCCACCGACCACGTCGTCCCGCCCGGGCACCGGCTCGCGCTGATCGTCGCCGGCACCGACGCCGGCCTCCTGGAGCCGCCCGGCAGCACCCCGGCGGTGACGATCGATCTCGCCCGCTCGTCCGCCCTCCTGCCGCTCGCCGGAACCCTGCCGGGGGCAGCGCATTCCCGGTAGTGACCGGGGCGGGTAGGGTCGGCGGGTCAGCGATAGTTGTACAAGGAAGCAAAAGGCCCCGTGGACAGCACCAAGAACACCGCCGGCACCCCGATAGAGGACGCGGCGCGCGCCGCCGACGACGAGCCCTGCGAACCCGAGCGCCGCACCGGTGTGCGGCGCTGGCTGATGGACACCCGCCCCCTGCGGCACCCCGCCTACCGCCGCCTGTGGACCTCGACCACCGTGACCGCCGTGGGCAGTCAGCTCACCGCGGTCGCCGTGCCCAAGCAGATCTACGACATCACGGGCTCGTCCGCGTGGGTCGGCTACTCCAGCATCGCCGGACTCGTCCCGCTCGTCGTCTTCGCCCTGTGGGGCGGCGCCGTGGCCGACAGCATGGACCGCCGCAAGCTGATGCTCGTGACCAACATCGGCGTCGCCGTCACCTCACTGCTGTTCTGGGTGCAGGCCTTCCTCGGCGCCGGCTCGGTATGGCTGCTCATGCTGCTGCTCGCCGCACAGCAGGCCTGCGCCGGCATGAACGCCCCCGCGCGCAGCGCCGCCGTCGCGCGGCTCGTGCCCCCGCAGGAACTTCCCGCCGCGGTCGCGCTCGGCTCGACCGTCATGCAGACCGGTCTCGTCGTGGGCCCGCTCCTCGCCGGCGCCCTCATCCCCGTCCTCGGACTGTCCACCCTCTACCTCCTCGACGCCGTCGCGCTCACCGCGACCGTCTGGGCGGTCTTCCGGCTGCCCGCCCTGCCCCCGATGGACCAGAGCGGCGCCGCGGTCGCCCGGCGCGGCGGATGGCGCGAGGTCGGGGCCGGCTTCCGCTACATCACCGCCCAGCGCATCCTGCTCCTGTCGTTCGTCGCCGACATCATCGCGATGGTCTTCGGCATGCCGCGCGCCCTGTTCCCGCAGCTCGCCGCCACCACGTACGCGCCCTGGGGAGAAGGGCTGTCCCTCGGCCTGCTCTTCGCGGCGATCCCCATCGGCGCGGTCGCCGGCGGTCTGTTCTCGGGCACCTTCTCGCGGGCCAAACGGCACGGCCTGATGGTCGTCTTCGCCGTCGCCGGCTGGGGCGTGGCGATCGCGGGCCTCGGACTCAGCAGCAGCCTGTGGTGGGCGACGGCGTTCCTGGCGCTCGCCGGCTTCGCCGACATGGTGTCGATGGTCTTCCGCAGCGCGATCCTGCAGTCGGTGGCCACCGACGACATGCGCGGCCGCATGCAGGGCGTCTTCACCGTCGTCGTCGCGGGCGGGCCGCGCGTCGCGGACCTGCTGCACGGCACGGCCGGCTCGGCGCTCGGGACGCGGACGGCGGTCACCGCGGGCGGTGTGCTGGTCGTCGTGGCGATGCTGGGCCTCGCGGCCGCGTTCCCGGTGTTCACCCGCTACCGGGGGGCGTGAGACCCGGAGTTGCCGAGTGCCCCGGTCCCGCTGTGGCGGACCCCGGCGGCGACCCGGCCGCCCGCCCCGTCCGGGTCAGGACCACGGGGGCGGTGCACCACTGCGAGCGTGGTCGGCAGCGTGCCGGTCCCGAGGCTACCGGGTGGCCCCGTGCTATCCGGCGGCGGGACCGGCACGGCACCCGGATGGCGGCGGGATCCGTCAACCGGAGAACTCCCCGCGTACGGCCTCCGTATGAGCGCCGAGGGCCGGCACCTCCCGCATCGGGGCCTCCCTGCCCGCGACGCCCACCGGCGGCAGCAGCCCGCGCAGCGGTCCCACGGGGGAGCCGAACTCCCGCCAGCGCGCGCGTGCCGCGAGCTGCGGATGGCCGGCGAACTCCGGGACCGTGCGCAGCCGGGCATTGGCGATCCCGGCACGGTCCAGCAGCGCCATGGCGCCGTCCGCCGTGTGCCCGGCCAGGCACTTCTCCAGCTCCCCGGTGAGCTCCCCGTCGTGCGCGCTGCGCAGCGGGTTGTCGGCGAAGCGCGGGTCGCGGGTCAGCTCCGGGCGGCGCAGGACCTGTTCGCACAGCGCCACCCACTCCCGGTCGTTCTGGACACTGAGGAAGACCACCGCGCCGTCGCCGCAGCGGTAGGGCCCGTACGGCGAGATCGACGGATGCCGGGCGCCGCTGCGCGCGACCGGCTCGCCGCCGTAGGCCTGCGCGTAGAACGGGTGGCCCATCCACTCGGCGAGCGCGTCGAGCAGGGACACCTCCAGGGCCGTGCCCGCGCCGGTCCGCACCCGCTCGTACAGGGCGGACAGGATCCCCGCGTAGGCGTACATGCCACCGGCGATGTCGGCGACGGAGATGCCCGGCCGCGCGGGGGCCTCCGGGCCGCCGGTGATCGACACCAGCCCCGCCTCGCACTGGACCAGCAGGTCGTACGCCTTCTTGTCGCGGTAGGGCCCGTCCGGCCCGTAGCCGGAGATGTCGCACGTGATGAGCCGGGGGTCACGGGCGCGCAGCGCCTCCGCGGAGAGCCCGAGGCGCCCGGCCGCGCCCGGCGCGAGGTTCTGCACGAAGACGTCCGCGCGGGCGACGATCCGGTCCAGCAGCGCGCGGTCCCCGGGCCGCTTGAGGTCGAGCACGACGCTCTCCTTGCCCCGGTTGCACCACACGAAGTACGCCGACAGGCCCCGGACCGTGCGGTCGTAGTGGCGCGCGAAGTCGCCGCCGGGCCGCTCCACCTTGATGACGCGGGCCCCCAGGTCGGCCAGGTGCCGGGTCGCGTACGGCGCGGCGACGGCCTGCTCCAGGGCCACCACCGTGATGCCCTCCAGAGGCTGCATGCGCGGTTCCTTCCGCGGGCGTTGGGTCGGCAGGGTGAACGCGTGCGTCGATCAGCCTAGTGAGCAGCGGGGTTGCGCGCCCGGCCCGGTAAGGAGGGAGGAGTACCCATCCGGAGGAGCAGCGCATGCCGCACAACGCAGGGCGACCTCCGGGCCTGTTCCGGCCTGCGGGCCGGCCGGTGCTGTTCGTGGCCCTGGCATGCCTGTTGCACGCACTGTGCGTCCTGTGGGGACCGGTTGCCGAACCGCTGCCCGAGCGGACGGCGGCGGTGGCCGCCGTCACCGAGGGCGCGGGCGCGGAGACGCACCACCACCCGGCGCACGTCGCCCGGCGCGCCGCCCCGCACGCCGGCCCCCAGCACCGCGGCGCCGCTGCCCAGAACCACGCCTCGGACGCCGCCCACGACACGGCCGCCGCTGACCCCGTGGCCGCCGCCGTGTCCGGCCCGGCCCGGCACACGTCCCCCGCCGGGCCCCCCGGCCACCTGCACGCCGTCCTGCGCTGCTGACAGCGCCCGGCCGCCCACCGCATCGCCGAGGCACTGCGCCGTGCGGCCCGCCGTCATGCCCCGCACCAGGACGAACACCGCAGGAGAAGCACCATGCCCGTGGACATCTACGCCGCCCTGAGCGCGCTCGTGCGCGCCGAGGCCACCCGCGCCCTCGAACGGCGGGCCGCCGCCTCCGCCGCGGCCCCGGCCCCCGGGGACGCGCCGGAAGGCCCCCGGACGGCCGACGCGGGAGCGCAGCAGCCCCGTGAGGACTCCGCCGTGAAGGACGACTGATCCCGTCCCGGACCCCGTTCGCCTGCCGCACCCGATAGCCGGGTCCGCAGCACCGCCCGGCCGGGCGCCGGCCGGGAACCGCCACGGCGCGTGCCGCGTTTACCCATGTGAGCGCGGCGCGTGCCGCGGACGGAGGCAGGGAAGATGTCCAATCGCGCGAAGTACGTCATCGGCGGCCTCGCGGTCGGCCTCGTGGCGTTCTGGGTCCTTGCGGCGTTCCTCCCCAACTGGATCGCCCTGCTGATCGTCCTCGGCGTCCCCACGGCGGCCTACCTCACCCTCGACCCCTCCCAGCGCCGCCGCCTGCGCCGCGCGGGCCGCAAGCAGATCGGCCGCTAGACCACGCAGCACGGTCGGGCGTACGCCCGGCGAAGGGACGGCATGCGGGCCGAGGACCACACCGGGTGGGGCAGGGACTTCCCGGTCGCGTATCTGCTGGTCAAGGAGGACGAGGACGGCGTCGATCGCCTGTGGGCGCGGTGTGCCGGTGCCGACGGATTCTTCGCCGACCGGGTGGCGCCGCCCCGGGAGATCCTGACGCTGCGGGGGTGCCGTCCCGAGGGCCTGCTGCGTGACGCGATCGAGGAACTGGCCGACGACGGCCACGGCGGGCGGACGTTCGGGGACCTGCTGATCGAGGTCTGGGACGACCGGCGACCGGTCCAGTGGCTGACCCTACGCGACGCCGTGGTCATCGCCCGGCTGCCCTGCAGCACCGGGCCTTCGTCGGTGGACGTCGTTGTCGGGGCCTCGGTCGAGCAGGACCCCGCGGAAAGCCGCGAGGTGCCGAAGTCCCCGCGTTTCGAGCTGTACGCGAAGGGCTCCCTCGGGACCTGCCTCGGTGTGGACGGCCTGTTCGACGAGCGCGACGGTCCCCCGAGCGTGCCGATGCAACTCCTCGGGTGCGAGCCCGCCGAGCCGCTGCTCGCCGTGCTGCGCCGGCCGGAGAAGTGCCGGTGGACGTGGGTCGAGCTCTGGGCGCTGGACCGCACCGGCCGCAGGATGCACCGCCATCCGCTGCCACTGGACGTCGCCGGCACACGGCCGTCGGTCCTGGGCGGCGCCCTCGTCGACATCACGCTGGCCGACGGGGGCACCGACCGTCCTCCGCTGCTCGCGCGCCCGGTGTGGGAGACCTGGTACCGCGGCATGCCGGCAACCCCCAACCCGTGGGCCCGCCACGGCAGCGAGGGCAGGGACGCCTGGCTGCGGCTCACCCTCGGCGGCTACGTCGGCCGGCGCGGGCCGGACCGCTCGGGCGGGGTCCATCACATGGACGGACGGTATGCGACCGACGTTCCCGGGCTGCACTGCGCGATGGCGGAGGCGATCGTCGGACCGGGCCGGTACTACGGCTGGGGAGGAGACGCCTTCGACGACTGCCTGATCGGCGGTTTCGGTGTGAAGCCACCGTTCACGCTGGTCTGGCACGACGCCGCCGGCGCCCGGGAGGCGCTGGCGGACGTCGTGTCCGGCGCAGGGCTCGGCTACTTCGAGGAGATCGTGCGGCTCCTGCACAAGCGCGGGGTGACCGTCGTCCTCGACTGACGCCCCGGCGTCAGGTCACCGAGCCGGCCGCGGCGCCCGTGGCGAGGTCGGGGCCCCAGCGGTCGAGGGCGGCCTGGAGGTCGAGGGGACGGGGGCCGATGACCTCCTGGGTGGTCGGCCAGTCCTCGCGGGGGACGCGCCACATGACCTCGAACTCGTTGCCGTCGGGGTCCTTCGCGTACAGGGACTTGGACACCACGTGGTCGCTGGTGCCGACGAGCGCGCCCCGTTCGGTGAGCGCGCGGGCGGTGTCGGCGAGTTCGCCGAGCGTGCCCACTTCCCAGGCGAGGTGGTAGAGGCCGACCCGGCCCTGCTCGGGGCCCGGCGCGTCCGGGCCGATGGCGAACAGCCCCAGGTCGTGGTCGTTGAGGGTGTCCTTGGCGCTCAGGAAGGCGGCGCGTCCGGGGATCTCCACGTCGACCGTGAAGCCGAACACCTCGCGGTAGAACGCGACGGACCGGGCGACGTCGCGGATGTAGAGCACGGCGTGATTGAGGCGGCGTACAGGCATGGCCCCAGCGTAGGGAAAACTTCTTGAAGTCTCAACAATTGATTCGGCTAGGCTGACGATCGTGCAGCCTGGACGAGGGGAGCGCGTTCCATGACTGTTGCCGCGACCGGCACCGTCGTCTCCGTCAGCCGCGACGAGGGCCACCACTTCAGCAAACCGGCGCACCCGTGCATCCGTCTGCTCGCCGGCCTCGGCGTCGAGGGGGACGCGCATCTCGGAGTGACGGTGCAGCACCGATCGCGGGTGGCGCAGGACCCGACGCAGCCGAACCTGCGTCAGGTCCACCTGATCCACGGCGAACTGCTCGACGAACTGCTCGCGGCGGGATACGAGGTCGCCCCGGGCGAACTCGGCGAGAACGTCACCACCCGCGGCGTGGACCTGCTGGGCCTGCCCGTCGGCACCCGGCTGCGGCTGGGGGCCGAGGCGGTCGTCGAGGTGACCGGGCTGCGCAATCCGTGCCTGCAGATCGACGCGTTCCGCAGCGGGCTGCTCAAGCAGGTCGTCGGCCGCGACGAGCACGGCGCGGTCGTCCGCAAGGGCGGCATCATGGGCGTCGTGCTGACCGGCGGCGAGGTGCGGCCCGGGGACGGTGTCGGTGTCGAACTGCCCCAGGAGCCGCACCGCCGGCTGGAACGGGTCTGATCAGCCGAGCGTGCAGGAGTTGACCACGTCGCCGTCCGCCGGACGCGGGACCGTGCGGTCGCCGGGCGGCGTACGCCCGTGCTCCACCCAGGCCGTCAGCGCGCCCAGCGCCTCCCGGTAGCAGGGCAGGACCGGGCGCAGCCGGTCCGGGTAGGTGTCGTACAGGCCGTCCACGTGGTTGCCGCCCGCCACGCGGTAGTAGCGGTGCAGCCGGCCGCGGCCCGCGCCGTCGACCATGCGGTCGTAGACGTCGGAGTCGGCCGCGATCGGCAGGAGCGAGTCCAGGGTGCCGTGCAGGGTGATCATCGGTTTGCCGATCCGGCCGGTGAGCGCGACCCGGGCGACGGCGCGGTGCACCGAGGCGGGCCGGGCGGCGTAGTCGTAGTCCGCGTCCGAGGCGCAGGGCGCCAGGATCTCGGGGACGGTCGTGCCGGCGCTCGTTCCGGGGCAGGCCGGGTCGTAGGCGGGGTCGAACAGTGCCCGGTAGGTCTTCTGCGTGATTCCCCAGTACGCCTGCTGGTGGTACGGCCACAGGAATTCCGAGCCCGGCGCGAACCCGGCCGCGATGAGGTCCGCGTCGGTCGCCCGGCCCTGGGCGCGGGCCACCGTGACGGGGAGCGAGGTCAGCAGATTGGGTCCGTCCGCCGTCCAGAGGGTGCCCTCCCAGTCCACCCCGCCGTCGTAGAGCGCCGGGTGGTTCTCCAGCTGCCAGCGGGTGAGGTAGCCGCCGTTGGAGATCCCCGTCATGTAGGTGCGACGTGGCGCGTGGCCGTAGCGGCCGGCGACGGCGGCCTTCGCGGCGACGGTGAGCTGGGTCGTCCGCCGGTTCCACTCGGCGATCGCGTCCCCGGGGCGGCTGCCGTCGGTCCAGAAGTCCGGGCCGTTGTTGCCCTTGTCGGTCGCGGCGAAGGCATAGCCCTGCGCGACCGCCCAGTCGGAGATGAGCACGTCCAGCGAGTACTGCTTGCGGGTGCCCGGGGCGCCGGTGACGATCAGGCCGCCGTTCCAGCGGTCCGGCATGCGCAGCACGAACTGCGCGTCGTGGTTCCAGCCGTGCGTGGTGTTGAAGCCGGAGCTGTCCGGGAAGTAGCCGTCGACCTGGACGCCGGGCACACCGGAGGGGCGCACCGTGCCCGCGGCGGACAGCCCCGCCTGGTCGGCCGTGTCGGTGTACGGGGTGCCGGCCAGGCCCGTGGTTGTCAGGTCCGGCAGGCACGCGCGCTGCGCGAGGGCGGCGCCGGGCACCACCACCCGGTCCAGCCGGGCGCAGTGGCCCGCGGTCGCGGTCCGCGCCTCCGCGGGCACCGCGGCGGCACCCAGCACAAGGGCCGCGGCGGCGAGCAGGGGGACGCTCTTCGGGACACCTCTGGTGAGGCCTCTCCAGGGGCGCATGGTGCCTCCAGGGCACGTCGGGGTCGGTTGCCGCCACATCGTGTCCGCCGCCGCGCGCTCGGACCATGGCGCCGCCCCACGTTCGCGGACCCCGGTTCATGGGCCGGGGTGACATGGGTCACGGAGTGTCGCCGTCCCCGGCAGTACCCTTGGCCCATGCTTCTGCTCGTGCGCCGCCGACACGTGGACTTCGTCCGCGTCACGAGCATGTCCTGTCGCCGCAGCGGCTGACCCCCGGCACCTCGCCTTCTTCCCCCCCTCCCTTCACCCGGCCCGCGCCGCCGCCCCAACAGGGCCCCGCGCGGAGCGTCCGGCCGTCGCCGCCGCTGCCGGGACACACCCTGCGGAAAGACACATGACGCTCCAGCTCCCCGTGATCGACCTGTCGGCCGCCGACCGCGGCCCCGAGGCCCGCGCCCGGCTCCACCGAGACCTGCACGCCGCCGCCCACGACGTCGGCTTCTTCCAGCTGACCGGCCACGGCGTCACCGCCGAGGAGACCGCCGGCCTGATGCGCGTGATCCGCGCGTTCTTCGCGCTCCCCGAGGCGGAACGCCTCGCCCTCGGCAACCTCAACTCCCCGCACTTCCGCGGCTACACACGCATCGGCGACGAGCGCACCGGCGGCAGCCAGGACTGGCGCGACCAGCTCGACATCGGCGCCGAGCGGCCCCGGCACGTCCCCGCCGCGGGCGAACCCCCGTACTGGTGGCTCGAAGGCCCCAACCAGTGGCCCGCCGGCCTCCCCGAGCTGCGCGAGCGCTCGCTGCGCTGGATCGACCGGCTCAGCGGTGTCGCGCACCGCCTGCTGCACGAACTGCTGGCCTCCATCGGCGCCCCCGAGGACTTCTACGACGGCGCCTTCGCCGACGAACCGCATCTGCACCTGAAGCTGGTCCGCTACCCCGGCACCGCCCCCACAGGAGACGGCCAGGGCGTCGGCGCGCACAAGGACTACGGTTTCCTGACCCTGCTGCTCCAGGACGAGGTCGGCGGCCTCCAGGTGGAGCGCGCTGACGGCCGCTTCCACGACGTCCCGCCGCTGCCCGGCGCCTTTGTGGTCAATCTCGGCGAGCTCCTGGAGGTCGCCACCGACGGCTGGCTCAAGGCCACCAACCACCGCGTCGTCAGCCCGCCCGGCGCACGCGCGCGCTTCTCCGTCCCCTTCTTCTACAACCCGCGGCTCGACGCACGGATCGCCCCGCTGCCCTTCGCGCACGCCCACCACGCCCCGGGCGCCACCAAGGACCCCGCCAACCCCTTGTTCGCCGAGTACGGACGCAATGAGCTCAAGGGGTGGCTGCGCGCCCATCCCGAGGTCGCCCGGCGTCATCACCCGGAACTCGTCGCGGCCACGAGGGCGGCCGCCCGCTGACCCGGCGGCACCGGCCGACCGCGGTTACCGTGCCTCTATGGGGACGGTTCCCGCCGAGGACGGCACACTGCAGATCTCCCCGCTGCCCGGGTGGCTGCGCCTGCTGCCGGTCGCCCTCCTGGCCGCCCTGATCGTCGCGCAGGGCGTCACACCTGGTGACGTCGAACTGGGCGCGTACTATGCGGCGGTCTCACCGCTGGCCGCCCTCACCTACGGGGTGCTGGGCACGGCGGTCATCGCGGTCGCCGTGGTCGTCGTGATGATGCTCCCCGTTGTCGGCTCGGGCAGTCTCGCCGGCGAGGAAGTGGGCGCCGTTGTGCTGATCGGTGTTCTCAGCGTGGTGATCGCGGCGGTGGGCCAGCGGTCCCGGGGCCGTCTGGTGGAGGCCGGTTCGGTGGCCGAGGCCGCCCAGCACGCGGTACTGGCGCCCGTGCCGCCCCGGGTCGGCGCGGTCCGGTGCGGTGCGCTGTATCGCGCGGCGCAGCGCGGCACCCTGGTGGGCGGCGACCTGTTCGACGTACGGGACGGACCCCACGGCGTGCGGGCGCTGATCGCCGATGTGCAGGGCCACGGTCTCGCCGCGGTGTCGACCGTCGCGTCCCTTCTCGGCGCCTTCCGTGAGGCGGCGCTCGACCAGCCGGATCTGAGAAGCGTCGCCGGACGCCTGGAGCGGCGCCTGCTGCTGGACGCGGACGCCAATGGCGAGCTGTTCGCGACGGCGCTGCTGCTGGAGTTCCCCCAGGGCGGCTCGGTGGTGCGGGTGGCCTGTCACGGGCACCCGCCGGCCCTGCTGCTGCGCGACGGCGCGGTGCTGGAGCTGGCGGCCGACCCCGCGCCGCCGCTGGGCACCGGACTGCCGGGCCTGCCGCTGCCGGTGATCGCGGAAGTGGAGTTGCTGCGGGGCGACATGATCCTGGCCTACACCGACGGCGTGACGGAGGCCAGGAACGCGTCCGGGGTCTTCTATCCGCTCGCCGGCCGGCTGGCCGTGCTGCTGGCCCGGGCCGCGAACCCCTCGCCGCGCGAGGTGGTCGACGCGGTCTGGGAGGACCTGAGCCGGTACGCGGGCGCGGTCGGTGACGACGTCGCGCTGCTGGCGCTGACGTCCGCACGGCTCCGGCCGGAGAAGTGACGACGGGGCGGCTCCGGCCCCCGTTCTCGCCCGTCAGCCCTTGCGCGCCTGCGGCCGCCCCTGCAGCCGGGCGGCCTCGGCGCGGATGGCGGGCAGGGCGGCGTACAGGGCGTTGCCGGGGCAGTCGGTCATGAAGGCGTCCCGGTGGCCCGCGATCACGTGGAAGACCGCGTGCTGCCCCTTGTGGAAGCGGCTCTGGTCGTTGCTGGACACCAGGGTGACCTTGGAGCGGGGGTCGATGCCGGAGATCCCGAGTTTCCAGGCCGCGAGCCGGGCGATTCCCTCCTCCAGCGCGTGCGTCACGCTGCCGGGGGCGTCGAAGGTGCCGACCGCGGCGACGCCGATGGTGTCCTGGTTGAAGCCGACCGCGTGCGCGCCGGTCACCGGCTTGGCCAGGCCGCCGGCCCGTCCCTCGTAGATCGTGCCGCACTTGTCGACGAAGAAGTTGTAGGCCACGTCGTCCCAGTGCTTGCCGCGCACATGGCCGGTGTAGATGTTGCGGATGATGCGCGGCACGTCCTTGCAGGCGTAGCCGTTGCCGCTGTCCGTGTGGTGCAGGAAGACCGCCTCCACCACGTGACCGTAGTGGGGTGCCTCATGGCGCAGCGATTCGTCCGCCCCCCACGAGGCGCGGGTGACGATCCGCGGCTCCGCGGCCGGGTAGGCCGGGACCCGGTGCATGGTGACGCGGTCGGCGAGGTTGGGGAACGGCTGTTCCTGCGGGGTCGGTGCCGGGCGGGCGTACAGGACGGGGGAGGGGGAGTGGACGACGGCACTGTGCACGCCCCACGCCGTCAGGGCGACGAAGCCCACCGCTCCGGTGCCGACGACCAGGACGGTCAGCGTGCGGCGTGACCGCCGCACGGCCCGGTGCGCCCCCTTGGGGTGGCGGTGCGGCCCGTCCGACCCCTGGCGCGAGCCGCGGGTTCCGTGGTGCGAGCCCGCGGCCGCATGCCTTGACTGCATAAAGGAACATCAGCTCATATGCCTTAACGGGCAGGAGAGGACACGCCGCGCACCGCCACCGCCTCACCCGGATGCGCCGCCCGTGGACCCGGCGGCGTCTCGGCCGTCCCGGGCCGTCAGTAATAGCGGCGCATCAACTCCCCGGCCCATCCCGGTTCCACGACCTCGCCCCGCGGGCCGAAACCGGTCATCCACGGCTTGATGTCGAGCACCGGAGTGCCGTCCACCGCGTCGAGGCCCCGCACGTGGACGTCCAGCCCCTCGACGCGCAGCAGCTCGCATCGTGAGACGCCCAGCCGGTTGGGCCGTTCCTTGCCGCGCTGCGCGAAGATGCCCACGAGCGGCCAGGCGCTGTTGCCGCGCGGATGGCGTGCCGCGGTCTGCTCCCGCTCCTCCGGCACACGGTCGAAGCGGTAGACCACCTCCAGGTGCGAGAAGGCGTCGAGTCCCAACAGCGCCTCGGGTCCGAACCGGGCGGCGTCCAGCCGGATCACCGCCTCCACCGCGCCCCAGTCGTCGTCCTCGACTGCGGTGCGGCCTCCGGCCACCCGGCCGACGGGACGCGCCTCGATCACGGACATGCCCACTCTCCTTCTCGTCCACTATGTGAGACGTTGGGTATCATTTGGTGGGCATTCGACGTCGCCGGTGCCGCACCTCCGCCTGCTCGACGCTACCCCCGTGCACGCCACTGACTGCGCCGGACCGGTGCGCGGCCGGCCGCGACCGAACTGCGCCTGGCCGAGGTCGGTTTCACCTGTACGACACAGGACTGCTCCGGTGCCCTGTCGCGCAATGCACTTGCGGCGCAGGACACCGGTGGCGGACGATCACTACCGCGCCGCCCCAGGCGCCCACGCCCCCGGCCACCGCCGGGGTCCAGGAACACTCCCGAAGAGAAGTCCGCACTCTGTACACGCACTTCGAGCACTTCGATCACCTTCCCTTCCCGGCCCGGATGCGGGCCGTCGCCGAGCACGGCCGTTCCCTCGATGAGGACGGCTATCGAGCCGCCCACGCGGCGCTCGCAAAGGGGAGCCCGGACGAGCGGCACCTCGCGCTCTTCCTCGCCGTCGTCCGCCGCGACATCGACGCCGTGGCCGTCGCGCTCGACGACCCCCGGTTGCGCCGCCGCGCCCTGGCGGCCGCCATCCGCCTGCCCGTTCCCGACGCCGCCCTGGCGCGGCTCGCGCTGAGCGGCACTCGTGGCGTACGACGCGACGCCTACCGCATCCTGCGGCTGTCCCGGCGCCGTGAACTCGCGGCACGGCTGCTGCCGGAGGTCCACGAGCGGTACGGGGAGGCCGAGGCGGCACAACTGCTGCCGGCCTGCCCTGCCGGCACGGTCGAGGAATGGCTGCCCCGGCTCGGCGCTCCCTTCGGCGTGCTGGCATCGCTGGTCCGTACGGCACCGCGGGCGGTCGCGGAACACCTCGTCCAGGCCGGCGAGCGGGCCGAGGGCACCGGCGGGTGGTACCGGTTCGTCCGCCGTTACGCGGACCTGGCGGAGAGCGTGGCCCGGCGGGACCCCGGAGCCGCGCTGAGCCTCGCCGAGAAGGCGCCGCGCCTCCTGTCCGGCGAGGCCGTGGTCGCCGTCCTGCGCCGCCCGCGCGACCTGCTTGCCGCCGTCGGCCGCGCGGGCGTCACAGAACTGCCGCTGGCCGACGGACCGTTGCCCAGGAGCGTCCGTCGTGCGCTGCGCGAACTGGCCCCCGAGGAACTCGCGGCCCTGACAGCGGTGTGCCGCCCCCAGGACGACGAGCACCGGGAACTGACCGAACCCGTCACCGAGGATCCCCTCCTGGCGCTTCTTCCGCCCGTCGAGCGCGTCCGCCTGGTGCGCGAACGCGTGCCAGGCGGAAACCGGCACAAGGCGCCGGTCAGCGCGGTCGCCGCGTTGGAGCCCGCGGCCCGCGCCGAGTTCCTCCAGGACCTGTCCGTCGTCCCGGGGCCCGAGCGCGACGTCCGGCTGCGCTTCGGCGTGCTCCTTCCGCTTGCGGAGGCCGAACCCCTCTTCCGCGGCCTGGCCGACGACTTCACCGTCCATCGGAGACGCTCCGCCTGGCCGGGACTCCTCGCCGCCGCGGCCCGGCACGGCGACCTCGCGGAGTACGCCCGCATCTTCGTCACGTGTGAACGCGCCTGGCACGACCAGTGCACCGTACGTCAGGCGGCATTGGAGCAGGCGGCGCTCGCACCGGCCCGGCTGCTCGCGGCCGTCCCGTACACGGCGTTGCGGGACGCGGCCCTGACCACCGTCCAGTCCTACGACTCGACCGCCTGCACCCTCCAAGCCGCCGAACGGCTCCTGCGCCGGGTGACCGTGGCGGCCGCCACGCGCGGTGACCACGAACGCGCCGCGGCTGTCGTGCCGTTGCTCGCCCAGGTCGTCACCGACGCCCGGTTCCCGGGTCGCGCGAGGCCGCTGGACGTCGACCGGTCGGCGGCCCGCGCGATCTGGGCGGCGGGCACCGGGGGCGGAAGCGCGCGGAACGCCCTCGGCATGGCCGCACTCCTGGAGCGCCACGCCGCCGCCCTGCCGGGCTGTGACGACCTGCTCGTCCGTACCGCCCTGGGGAGTGACGATCCCGACGCCGCCGCACACGCCGCCGGGGCCTGGCTCGCCGACCCCGCGACACGGGAGGCCCGTGCGGCGGAACTCCTGGCGTCCGGCAGGCGGTTCGCCGCGGTGCCGCGCCTTGAGGAGACGGTGACGCGGCGCCGTACCGACCTGCTGGAGCGTCTGCCCGCCGCGGTCCCGCAGCCGTGGCTGCCGGGGCTGCCCGGGACCGCCGAGGGGCGCTGGCTGCCGGTGCAGCGGGCGCTGATCGCCCGGCACTTGGCGGGCATCGCCGCCGACGAAGACCTGCCGCTGAGGCAACGCACCAAGGCCGCTGCCCATTTGCGCGACGCATCGGCCCTGCGGCGGCTCACCGGGGGAGAGGTCCCGCAGCCCGTTGTGGCTGCCGCCCTGGCCTCGCTCGGCCGGATGGCCGACCCCGCCGCGCTCGGTCCGCTGCTGGAGCACGCCGGCACGGGTGGCGTGCGCGGCCGGGCAGCGATGGCCGCGCTGCGCCGTCTCCTCGACGCGATTCCCGACACGGAGGCGATCGAACGGCTCGGTGCCATCGCAGCCGACCCGAGGGCACCGGTCGGCTCGCGGAAGGAGGCTGCGCGGGCCCTGGGCGAACGCTCCGGCGAGCAGGCGTTCCTCGCCCTGCTGGCCGCGTGGGACGTGCCGGGCCAGCACCACGACGTGCTCGCCGTTCTGGCCGTGCCGCTGACCGCCGCCCTGGACCGGCCCGGCATCGCCGCCTGCCTGCGGGCCCGGATGGGGCAGCCGGCGGTCCGCAAGGCCGTCATCGACAGCCGCCGGGACGCGGCCCCGGCCGCTGCGAAGGCCCACACGCACTTCCTGGCCGCCCTGGTGCGCGAGGGAGGCGACGCGGACGTCGTGGCGGCCGCCTGCGGTGCGCTGGGCGCGGTCGCCCGCGACCACGGCGCGGACGAGGTGGTGGCCGGAGCGCTGGCCGCCGCACTGTCCGACCCCGCACGCCCGCACGGCGAGCGGTACACCGCCGGGTACGCGCTCGCCAGTGCGGCTTCGCGCTCCGAGGCGGCGACCACCGCGCTGGACGGCGCGCTCCGCGCCCTGGGGTCGGGCCGGGAGGGGCTGCGCCTGCTCGACCGTCTGTCCACGAGCCACTACCGGTACGCCGCCCCGGCGCTGGACGCTTACGCGAAAGCCCTGGAACGTGCGGGGCTGGGACGCGCCGCCGCCCGCGCGGCCTTCGGCGCCGCATTCGCGGCGCTGCGCGAGGGCGACACCGGCGAGGAGCGGTGGGAGTACTGCCTTCGGCTTCTCGAGGGGCACCCGTACGTCCTGCCCTTGGACGACCAGCGTTCCGTGGTCGTCGGTGCCCGCGACGGCCGGACGTCCCCGGGTCTCCTTGATCTGGCCCGCGCCTTGAGCAGGCGCCCCGGCACGCCGGCCGGCCTGCTCGCGGTGCTCCTCGTCCGCGCGGGCGGGGATGCCACGGGATGGACGGACCCCTGGGCGGCCGAACTGGACTCCCTCACGGCGCACCCCGACCCCGACGTGGCGGAGGCCGCCCTGACCGCCGACCTGAGACGCCCGCTCGCCCCGGGCGCTGCGGGCTAGTCCTCAGTCAGGGGCACCGCCGGTGCCTGCGGTGCCTGGAGCAGCACATTGTGCACGTAGTCCTCGACCGTGGCGTCCAGCCCGACATCGTGCTGCGCCTGCTCCGACATGAACCAGCGGTGCTCCAGCAGCTCGTGGTAGACCTGCGCCGTGTCCATGCCGCGGCGCAGCTCGCGCGGGACGGCGCGGACGGTCGGGCGGAAGACGTCGCGGACCCAGCGGTGGGCCAGCACCTCGGGACGGGCACCGAGGGGGTCGCCGGGGGCGTAGTCGTCCTGGGTGGCCATCCAGGTCTCCAGGTCGTTGAGGAGGCTGCGGGCCTGGTTCTCCTCTGCGTCGAGGCCGGTGAGCCGGAGCAGCTGGCGCTGGTGGTGGCCGGCGTCGACGACCTTGGGCAGGAACGTGACCTGGTCGCCGTCCGGCGACTTCTGGATCTGCATCTCGGCCACGTCGAAGCCGAGTTCGTTGAGCCGCCGGATGCGCCGGTCGATGTAGTGCCGCTTGGCCACCGGGTAGACCGACTCGCGGGTGAGCTCGTGCCACAGCTCGTCGTAGCGATCGGCGATGGCCTGGCCGAAGGTGATCGGGTCCACGGAGGGGTGCAGGGAACCGCCCGCCTCCAGGTCCATCAGCTCGCCCGCGATGTTGACCCGAGCCACCTCGATGTCGTACTCGCGCTGGCCGCGGGAGAGGTTGGCCTGGATCTGGCCGGTCTCGGCGTCCACCAGGTAGGCCGCGTACGCACCCGCGTCGCGCCGGAACAGGGTGTTGGACAGCGAGCAGTCACCCCAGGCGAAGCCCGCAAGGTGCAGCCGGACCAGGAGGACGGCAAGCGCGTCGAGAAGGCGGTTGACGGTGCCCGGCCGCATCGTCGTCTCGAACATCGAGCGGTAGGGCTGAGAGCCGCCCAGGTGCCGGGTGATCAGCACGGGCTCGAGCGGCGTACCGCGGTCGTCCTTGCGGCCGGTGACCACGGCCAGCGGGTCGACCGCGGGGATGCCGATCCGGTCCAGGTCCCGCAGCAGCCCGTACTCGCGGACGGCGGCCCACTCGCCGACCTCCTTGACCGCCACCACCTCGTCCCCGGCGAGCGCGAAGCGCACCACGTGCCGGGAGATACCGCGGGGCAGGGCCACCAGGTACTCCTCGGGCCACTCCTCCAGCGGCACGTTCCACGGCAGGTCGAGGAGGGCGGCCGGATGCTCCGGGGAGGTCGCGGTGATCTGGAGGTCCATGACGCACAAGTGTGCGGCACGGGGGTGGCCGCGCACGATACCGGGGGGCGGGCGCATACGCTGCGTCCATGACGGAACGGCTGGTGGTCATCGGGGGCGACGCGGCGGGCATGTCGGCCGCGTCCCAGGCACGCCGACGCAGGGGCCCGGAGGATCTGGAGATCATCGCCTTCGAACGCGGCCGCCGTACGTCCTACTCGGCCTGCGGCATCCCCTACTGGATCGCCGGGGACGCCGAGGGCCCCGACGAGCTGATCGCCCGCTCGCCCGAGGAGCACCGGGCCCGCCACATCGACGTGCGGCTCGGCACCGAGGTGGTCGGAATCGACCCGGACGCGCGCCGGGTGCGCACCCGCGACTCCTCCGGTGCCGAGGACTGGACCGGGTTCGACCAGCTCGTGATCGCCACCGGGGCCGTCCCCAAGCGCCCCGGCATCCCGGGGATCGACGCCGCCGGGGTCCACGGGGTGCAGATCCTCGACGACGGGGAGGAGATCCTCAATGCGCTCGACGGCACCCCGGCGCGGAACGCGGTCGTGGTCGGCGGCGGGTACATCGGCGTCGAGATGGCCGAGGCCATGCTGCGGCACGGGCTGCGCGTCACGCTGATCGAACGGGCCGACGAGCCCATGTCCACCCTCGACCCGGACATGGGACACCTGGTGCGCAAGGCCATGGAGGGGCTCGGGGTCACCGTCGTCACCGGTTCCGCCGTGCGCGAGGTGCTGACCGGCGCCGACGGCCGGGTCCGCGCGGTGGCCACCGATGCGGGCGAGTACCCGGCCGACGTCGTCGTGCTCGGCCTCGGCGTGGCTCCCAACACCGGACTGGCGCGGGAGGCCGGACTCCCGCTCGGCGAGCACGGCGGGCTGCTCACCGACCGCGCCATGCGGGTGCGGGGCGCCGACGGCATCTGGGCGGCGGGCGACTGCGTGGAGGTCCTCAACCTGGTGTCCGGCGGGATGCAGCACATCCCCCTCGGCACCCACGCGAACAAGCAGGGCCGGGTCGTCGGCACGAACATCGGCGGCGGCTACGCCACCTTCCCCGGGGTCGTCGGCACGGCGGTCAGCAAGGTCTGCGACCTGGAGATCGCCCGCACGGGCCTCAAGGCCTCGCAGGCCGACGCGGCCGGCCTGCAGTACGTGACCGCCGTGGTGGAGTCCACCAGCCGGGCCCGCTACTACCCGGGCTCGGCGCCCATGACGGTCAAGGCGATCGCCGAACGCGGCACCGGGCGGCTGCTCGGGCTGCAGATCGTCGGACGCGAGGGCGCTGCCAAGCGGGTCGACATCGGCGCGGTGGCCCTGACGGCGGGCATGACGGCCGAGCAGGTGACCGCCCTCGACCTCGGCTACGCCCCGCCGTTCTCGCCGGTGTGGGACCCGGTGCTGGTGGCGGCCCGCAAGGTCGCCGAAAAGGTGCACCAGGACCTGCGCGAGGACCCCCAGGCGGGCTGAGCCGGGAGTGCCGGCCAGGGTGCTGCTGGTGCGCTGTCCTGCGACAACTGGCGGCGCCGGCCGTCAGATGGCTCCGCCGTTGATGAAGAGGGTCTGGCCGTTGATCCAGCGGCCGGGGCCCGCGAGAAAGGCGACCGTCCCTGAGACGTCGTCCGGCTCGCCGAGTCGCCCGAGCGGCGGCTCGGCGGAGATGCGGTCGATCACCTCCTGGCTCTTCCCTTCGAAGAACAGGGGCGTGGCGATGGGGCCGGGGGCCACGACGTTGACGGTGATGTCCCGCCCCCGCAGTTCGCGGGCGAGGATCAGGGCCATGGCCTGGATCGCGCCCTTGGTCGCCGCGTACGCGGTGTAGCCGGGCCGGCTGAACTTGGTGATGGAACTGGAGAAGTTGATGATGGCGCCGCCGGAGCGGAGCCGCTTCGCGGCCTGCTGGTTCACCACGTAGGTGCCGCGGACGTTGACGCGCAGCAGCCGGTCGAGCTGGTCGAGGTCGAAGTCGACCATCGGGCCGACGGGCATGATCCCAGCCGCGTGGACCAGGACGTCGACCCCGCCGAACTCGGTCTCCACCTCGTCGAACATGGCCGCGACCGCGACCTCGTCCGCCACGTCCGCGCGTTTTGCCACGACCGCCCCGCCACTGGCGGCAATCTCCTTGACGGTGTCGTTCGCCTGGGCCTCGTTCCCCGAGTAGTTCACCACGACCTGGTAGCCGAGCCGGGCGAGATAGCCCGCCGTCTCCCGGCCCATGCCGCGCGTACCGCCGGTAACAACAACCACGCGCCCCGCGCCTTGCTCTGCCTCGCTCATGATCTGCCTACCTCTCGTCCTGTTGTGAGTCCGACGACGGCCCCGTGGGGTCGAGCACAGCGGCGAACCGGTGGGGAGCACCACTGCGTGCGCCGCCGAAACCCCATCCAGTGTCTACTCATCCTGATGGCAGATGCACGGCGGCGCTTGTTCGCCGACGGTGCGCCGTCCGGGGGCGACGGGCCCGCACGGGGGCCCTGGCGGGCCGGCTCAGCTGGGCCGGGCGGCCAGCTTGTCCAGGGCTTCCAGCAGTCCCGGCAGTTCGGGGCCGCGGCCGACCGGGAGTACTTCGCCCGGCTCCTCGTCGAGCAGCACGAAGGCGACGTCGTCGGTGCGGGCCACCAGGCTCCAGTCCGTCCCGTCCACGCGCAGCGTGCGGACACCCTCCCCGGCCGCCGTCGACCGTATGCGGCCGGGCGGCGGAGGGGTGTTGACGTACTCCTGGGCGGCGGTCAACGCGCGGCGCACGCCCGGGTGGAGGCCGCTCCCCGTGTGCGTGTCCGGCTCTGCTTCCCCGTCCTCGCCGGACCCGGCCGGTTCGCCCAGCTGTTCACGCCAGGTGCGCCACTGGAGGGCGATCTCGTCGGCGCCCATGCGCCGCTGGGCCGGCCCCCACTGCTCGCTGTCCGGTGGCGAGAGCGGGTGTCCCGCGTCCTTCTCGTCGGGGTCGTGGGGTGCGGCGACCCCCGGGGCGGCGACGGCCACCGGCAGCGGCCAGCCGGGCAGGGCGGCGATCACCGAGTGCTCGTCGGGGGACAGGTCGTACTCCAGCCCGCAGTCCCAGGCGGCCAGGGCGCACGCCACAAGGGCGGTGTCGTTGACCGCCACGGTCCACCGGGCGCCGGCACCGTCCTGCCCGAAGATCAGGCCGTAGCCGCCGGTGACCGCTTCGAGGCCGAGCTCGGCGCAGGCCGCCGGGTAGTCGTCGGCGAGGACGCTCGGGAACTGCGCGGGCGTCAGCATCGCCGCCGTGAGCACGAACAGCGCGTCGTCGTCCGTCGCGGACACGGGCATCCCCTTCCGAGTGGTACTCCGTGGTGCGCGCACCCTAACCAGCCGGTGAGACCCGCGTCGAGAGCGGAGCCACGCCTGTGGAAAACCCTTCACCAGCCCGGAAGCGCTCCCGGGAACCGCCGCGGCGGCCAACTTCCGCACCCCGCAAGGCGGCTGCCTGCGCGGATGCGGTACGGGTGCCTCCGCTTCGCGGCCGTGCGGGAGCGGTGAACGGCATCGCGGTCGGCAAGGCCTATGCCTTCATCGCGGCCGTCGCCAGGAACCGGTCGCCGGTGTCCGCGTAGCCGGTCATCGTCCAGCCCGCCCCGTCGAGCAGGGGCCGCAGGTTGGGCTCGGCGCGCAGGTCGTCGGGGGTGAGCCGGCGGCCCTGCCGGGCGGCGAGTGCGGCCCGCCCGATGGGGTGGAAGAGGGCCAGCAACCCGCCGGGCCGGGTCACCCGGGCCAGTTCGCGCAGGCACGCAGCGGGGTCCGGCAGGTGGCCGATGAGCCCGGCCGCGAAGACGGCGTCCACGACGTCGTCGCGCAGCGGCAGGCGTGCGCAGTCGGCCAGCACCAGGGCGCCGTCCGCCCCACGACCCGCCCGGACCGCTGCGGTCAGCATCTCGGGGGTCAGGTCGGCGCCCACGACCGCCCCCGACGGGCCCACCGCGTGCCGGAGGAACGGCAGCGCGCGACCGGTGCCGCAGCCGGCGTCGAGCACGGTCTGTCCGGGACGCAGGCCGAGTTCGGCCACGGCCGCCCTGTAGGCGGGACCGTCGTTGGGGAACCGGGTGTCCCAGTCGGCGGCCCGGGCAGCGAAGAACTCACGCACATGAGCGGGGTCGGAATGCATGTCGGACACCTCTGGTGGGGCCGCGGTCGGCGCAGCGGGGGCGCGGGGCATCATGGTCGCATGCTCACGCTCCGTTCGATCGCCCTCTTCGTGCTTGCCGCGCTCCTTGAGATCGGCGGCGCCTGGCTGGTGTGGCAGGGCCTGCGCGAACACCGCGGCTGGGCCTGGATCGGCACCGGTGTGGTCGCGCTGGGCCTGTACGGATGTGTGGCCTCCCTGCAGCCGGACGCCCAATTCGGCCGCATTCTGGCCGCCTATGGCGGCGTGTTCATCGTGGGCTCGCTCGCCTGGGGAGTGGTTGCGGACGGTTACCGGCCCGACCGATTCGACGTCATCGGGGCACTGGTGTGCCTCGTGGGCGTCGGGGTCATCATGTATGCGCCCCGTGGCTCCTGAAACACCGCTGGCCTGTGCAGGTTCGGGCTCTGCGCGATCGTTCGGCAGCGCACGGGGAAAGCACCCTGTCAATTAACGCAGGGTTCCGTCATGGCCGAAGCCGGGTGCCGCGCCCGCACTAGCGTCCGGTGGCCATGGGACACATGGACCACGCCGCCTTCGGCTGGCTGACGCCGCTGCTCTCGTACGCCATGGCGTGCGTCGGGACGGCCCTCGGACTGCGCTGCACCGGCCGCGCCCTCGCCGCCACCGGCCGCTCCCGCCGCAACTGGCTGCTCACGGCCACGAGCGCGCTCGCCACCGGCATCTGGACGATGCACTTCGTCGCGATGCTCGGTTTCCGCGTCAGCGGTACCGAGATCCGCTACAACGTGCCGCTCACGGTGCTGAGCCTGCTGGTCGCCCTCGTCGTCGTCGGTCTCGGCGTCTTCGCCGTCGGCTACGGCAAGGGGCGCTTCCTGGCGCTGGCGGCCGGCGGGCTCACCACCGGCCTGGGCGTCGCGAGCATGCACTATCTCGGGATGGCGGCGATGCGCCTGCACGGCGAGGTCTCCTACGACCCCTGGGAGGTGGCCCTGTCCGTGTCCGTCGCGGTGGCCGCCGCGACCGTCGCCCTGTGGGCGGTGCTCACCGTGCACCGGCCCGTGGTCGTCGCGGGGGCGTCGCTCCTCATGGGCGCCGCGGTGAGCAGCATGCACTACACGGGGATGCTCGCCGTACGGGTGGACGTGCGGCCCTCGGCCGCCGAGCTGGGCGGGGCCGGTGCGACCGCCTTCCTCTTCCCGCTCATCGTCGGTCTCGGTTCGTACCTCTTCCTCACCTCGGCCTTCGTCGCGCTGTCCCCGACGGCGAGGGAACGCGGGGCCTCGGCGGCCGCCGCGCGGCTCGGGGAGGGTGCCGCGTGACGCCGCAGCGCGGCCGCCGGGCGCACGCCGGTCTTCCCGCCGACGAGCGGCCGCCGCGGACGTCCCTGCCGGGCCTTCGGCCCAGAACCGTCCGCGCGAAGATCGTCTGCCTGCTGATGGTGCCCGTCGTCTCCCTGATGGCGCTGTGGGCCTTCGCCGCCGTCACCACCGCGCAGGACATATCCGGTCAGATCCGGGCGCAGCGCATTGCAGAAACGATCCGCGAACCGGTCGTCACCACCATCACCGCGCTGGAGGCCGAACGCCGCGCCGCGGGGCACTCCATGGCGGAGCCGACGTCCACGGCCGCCGCCGCCGAGCTTCGGCGCCGGGCCGCGGCGACCGGCCGCGCCGTCGCCGAACTCCGCCTCGGCAAGGACCACACCGTGGCCGACGGAACCGGACTGCCCAGTGAAGTCGCCGACCGCGTGCGCGCCTTTGTCGGCGCCGTGGACGGCCTCGACGCACTGCGCCCCGGCGACAGCGGGGCACCCGCCGAGTGGGGCCGGGTCTACCAGGCCTACACGGACGCGATCACGGACGCCTTCGCCATTGCCGACGCGATCGCCGAATCGCCCCAGTCCCGCGTCGCCCTGGACATCGGACGCGCGGCCGAGCAACTGGCATGCGAGGACGCCCTGCTGTCCACCGCCGCCCTGGAGCACGACCTGCCCACCGCGCGCTACGGCGACGTCAGCGGGGCCATCCGCGCCCGCCGGCTCCTCCTTGCCGCCGCCGTGCCAGGGCTGACCGGCGACAACCGCCGTGCCTGGGAGCGGCTCAGCGGGTCCGAGGAGTACGCGGACCTTGCGGTGGTGGAGGACGCAGTCCTGGCAGCGGGCCCCGGCAAGGCCGCGGCCGACGCGGCTCCCGCCGCCGCCTGGGAACCGGCCGCCAGCCGCGTGTCGAGTGGCCTGGCGGCGATCGCGGTGGGCACGGCCCCCGCCCAGCAGCCCGTTCTTCACAGCCTCCTCAGCCGATCCGGCACGGCCGTGCTCCTCGGACTGATCGCCGTCGTCGCCTCGCTGCTCATCTCCGTGCGCATCGGGCGCGGTCTGGTGGTCGAACTCGTCGAACTGCGCAACACCGCCTTCGACCTCGCCCGGCGCAGACTGCCGCGCGCCATGCGGCGCCTGCGCGCGGGGGAGTCGCTCGACCTGGAGGCCGAGGCCCCGCTCGGGCGCCACGGAAGCGACGAGATCGGACAGGTCGCCGAGGCACTGGCCACCGTGCAGCGCTCCGCCCTGCGGGCCGCCGCGGAGCGCGCGGAACTCCTGAGCGGCGTCTCCGGGGTTTTCGTCAACCTCGCCCGCCGCAGTCAGGTGCTGGTGCACCGTCAGCTCGCCCTGCTCGACTCCATGGAGCGGCGCACCGAGGACCCCGAGGAGCTGGAGGACCTGTTCCGGCTCGACCACCTCAGCACCAGGATGCGGCGCCACGCGGAGGGCCTGATCATCCTCTCCGGGGCGGCACCAGGTCGCGCCTGGCGCAAGCCCGTACCGCTCGCCAATGTGGTGCGCGCCGCGGTCGCCGAGGTCGAGGACTACGCGCGCGTCGAGGTCCGGCGGTTGCCCAGGACGGCCGTGGTCGGCGCCGCGGTCGCCGACCTCACGCACTTGGTGGCCGAACTGGTCGAGAACGCGACCCAGTTCTCGCCGCCGCACACCAAGGTGCGCGTCTACGGCGAGCAGGTCGGCAACGGCTTCGTCCTCGAAGTGGAGGACCGCGGGCTCGGCATGGGCGCGGGAGCCATGGCGGAGGCCAACCGCCGTATCGGCCAGTCCCAGGCGCTCGACCTGTTCGACAGCGACCGGCTCGGCCTGTTCGTCGTGAGCAGGCTCGCCGCCCGGCACGACGTCAAGGTCGCGCTGCGCCCCTCGCCCTACGGGGGCACGACCGCTGTCGTCCTGCTCCCCAGCGCCCTGCTGCAGACCGGCGCTCAGGAGCCCGACGCCGCCAAGGCGCCCGTGACCAGGAGCGTGGCGCCCACGGTCCACGGGAGCGGCACCCTGGCCGAGGAGCCCGTGCACGCGGTGGCGGCGTCCCCGCGCCGGCCCGGTGAAGGAGCGCGGACCGCTGCACCCGGCCCGGTACCGGAACGCGAACCGGCCGCCACGCCGATGCCCTCGACCGGACCCGCCCCGGCTCCGACCCCTGTGTCCGTCGCCCCCGTACCGGCCTCCGCCGAACGCGAAGAGGCGACCGCGGCGGACGGCCCGCTCCCGCGCCGGGTACGGCGGGCGAGCCTCGCCCCGCAACTGCTCGAACGGCCCGCCGTCGACGGCGTGTCGGCCACCGGGCCGGAGCGGGAGGTGCCGGAGCGCTCCCCCGAGCAGGCACGCGCGACCCTGGCGGCCTACCGCAGCGGCTGGATCCGCGGCGGGGGCGCTCTGCCGCGCGAAGGCGACGGCGACACGGACAGTGCCGCCCGCCGTCCGCTGCGGGCCGCTCCGCCGTCCGAGCACGGCCACAACGGTGCCCGCGGCCACGGCGGCCCGCGTACGGCCCCGGAGAACGGCGACACCGACACCGGCCGTACCCCCGGCAGGGCATCCCGCGAAGGAGAGCACGGATGATCGACGCATCGAACCGGTCCGGTGAGCTGGACTGGCTCCTGGACGACCTCACCGAGCGGGTCGCCCAGGTCCGCCACGCCGTGGTGTTGTCCGGCGACGGACTGGCGGTGGGCGCCTCGCGCGGACTCAGCCGCGAGGACGCCGAGCACTTGGCGGCCGTCGCCTCGGGATTCCACAGCCTCGCCAAGGGCGCCGGCCGGCACTTCGACGCGGGTGCGGTCCGGCAGACCATGGTCGAACTCGACCACGGCTTCCTGTTCGTGGCCGCCGCGGGCGAGGGCTCGTGCCTCGCCGTGTTCACCACGGCGGGCGCCGATGTCGGCCTGATCGCCTACGAGATGGCCAGGCTCGTCAAGCGCGTCGGCGAACATCTGCAAACACCGCCGCGCCTCGGGGCCGCCGGCCCCGTCGCCGGCTGACCGGGCCGAGGGGTGATGAACGGCGGGCACCCGCGCCGTACGGGCGACCACTGGTACGACGACGAAGCCGGGCCCATGGTGCGGCCGTACGCCCTGACGGGCGGCCGGACCCGCCCCGGGACGGCCGGTGCCGGACTGGACCTGATCGCCCAGGTGATCGCCGAGCCCGGTGCGGCCGACGACCCGTCGCTCACCCATGAGCACGCCGCCCTGCTGGGGCTGTGCCGGCGCACCGCCCAGTCCGTCGCGGAGCTCGCGGCCGAGTCCGACCTGCCGGTGGGCGTCGTGCGCGTCCTGCTCGGCGACCTGCTGGCGCTCGGCTGTGTACGGGTCCGCGGCCCTGTGCCGCCGGCGCAACTCCCTGACGTGAGCATTCTGCGAGAGGTGATCAATGGACTCCGGGCACTCTGACACACCGCCCATGGCGCTGAAGATCCTCATCGCCGGCGGCTTCGGGGTGGGCAAGACCACGCTGGTGGGGGCGGTGAGCGAGATCCGGCCGCTGCGCACCGAGGAGCAGCTCACCGAGGCCGGGCGGGGGGTCGACGACACAGATGGGGTGGAGCGCAAGACAACCACCACCGTGGCGATGGACTTCGGCCGCATCAGCATCAGGGCGGACCTGTCGCTGTACCTGTTCGGCACACCCGGGCAGGACCGCTTCTGGTTCCTCTGGGACGAGCTGGCACAAGGTGCGCTCGGCGCCGTGGTGCTGGCGGACACACGCCGCCTGGAGGACTGCTTCCCCGCGGTGGACTTCTTCGAGCACCGGCGCATCCCCTTCGCGGTGGCCGTCAACCGTTTCCCCGGAGCGCGCGACCACGGTCCCAAGGACATCGCCAGGGCGCTCGACCTGGACGACGGCACCCCTGTGCTGACGTGCGACGCGCGGGAGCGGGCGTCGAGCAGGGACGTGCTGATCGCTCTGGTGGAGCACGCGGGGAGGATGCATGCCGCCCGTCTGCTGGACTCCGTGAGCTGACGGTCCGTCGGCAGGCGGGCACCCTAGCAGAACGGCGCGGCCGAAAATGAATAACAGCGTGCATTGAGGGGCTTCCGAGCCGGGTGCGTACAGGTGGACAGGCGGGGCGTACGGCCCCCGAGCCTCTATCGCGCTAGGAGTTCAGATGCACAAGCGGATCGGTGCCGCAGTCGCCGGAACGGCCGCTGCCCTCCTCCTCGTCACCGCCTGCGGCAGCGGGGCGTCGTCCGGTTACGACCAGGCGAGCAACGTGGCCCCCGCGGCCCAGCAGCAGAACGCGGCCCAGTCGGCCCAGCCCGGTGCCGACTCCTCCGGCGCCTACGGTTACGACGACCCGTCGGTGGCGAGTCCTTCCGCGAGTTCCGACGACGGTTACGGCTACGGCGACGACAGCAACGGCTCCGGGGACACCGCGGAAGATGTCTCGGACAAGAAGTGGCCGATCCTGTCGGTCGTCAACGACGCCAAACTCGGCGACATCCTGGTCGACTCCAAGGGACGCACGCTCTACCGGTTCGACAAGGACACCGACTGGCCGATGGTGTCGAACTGCACGGGCGACTGCCTGAAGAAGTGGCCGCCGGCCAAGCCCGTCTCCAAGGCGGAGGCCGAGGCCGCGGGCCTCAACCCCAAGCTCGTCAGCACCTACACGCGGTCGGACGGCACCAAGCAGCTGTCGTACAACTGCTGGCCGGTCTACTGGTACACCGGCGACACCAAGGCCGGCGACACCAACGGTCACGGCGTCGGCGGCACTTGGTGGGCGGTCGCCGCGAACGGCAAGAAGGCCAACGGCGGCAAGCCGGTCAGCTGAGCCGGCGTGGCCGGCCGGCCCCTGGCGTCATCCGGCCACGTCGGCCTCGGCGAGCACCTTGTCGATCCGCACGCGCACCAGCAGCTCGCCGGGCACACCATTGCGCTTCCCGTACTCCACCGCCCGCTCTTCCCCCATGTAGCGGGCCGCGATCCTGGTGGCCCACTCCAGCAGCGGGCCGGGATCATCGCTCACCTCGGCACGACCCTCCATGACCACGAACGAGAACGGCGGCCGGTCGTCGTCCACACACAGGGCGACCCGGCCGTCGCGTGCGATGTTCCGCCCCTTGGCGGTTCCCGCGCCGGTGTTGAAGACCAGATCGTCCCCGTCCAGCAAGAACCAGATGGGGGCGAGGTGCGGCCGCCCGTCCGTGCGGACCGTCGCCAGCTTGCCCGTCCGCGTCCCGGCGGACACAAAGGCCCGCCACTCTTCCTCGGTCATCCTGTGTCCCATACCCCCATCCTGCCCCGAGAGGGCGCCGAAGGGGTGTCCGGGGGCCGCTGGACGGGTGCGATGCGCGGCGCACCACCCGTTTTCCTGTGCGTGTGCGTTCCGACCGTCGAGTGTGCGACGCGGGCGTTTCCGCGACGTCGCCGGATCGTTGGCGTGGTGTGAACGCGCATCCGGCCGATTCGACGGGATTCGACGGCCGGCGGCCGCCCCGGGCTGTGACTTGTCACAGTCGCCGCTTGTCAGGGGGCCTTCTTCGGCCAGACTGTGCCCTTCCGTATCGAACCCATGGTCGACCGAGGACCTGACGCATGCGCCTGCGCCCCCGCACCATCCGCACGCAACTCGTGGCACTGATCCTGGTGCCGCTCCTGTCGCTGGCGGGTCTGTGGACGTACAGCACCTACACCTCGGTACGCGGAGCCTTCGCCCTCATCGGGATCGCCGAGACCTACCGCTACTACGGCACCCCGGCCGACGATCTGGCCCGCGCGCTGCAGGTGGAACGACGCCTCGCCGTCACCTATGTCGCCTCCGAGGGCGCACAGGGCGGCACCGAACTCGCCCGGAGCGAGAAGGACACCGACCATCTGCTGGCGGTCCTGCGCGACCACGCGCGCGACCAGGCCCGCGGTGCACCGCTCGACCTGGTGCAGAAGCAGCGGCTGACCGAGATCCTCACCGCTGCCGAGGATCTGCGGCCGCTGCGCGCCGAGTTGCGTCGGCCCGACTTCGGCTGGTCCATGGCGCTGCACCGCTACTCGTCTGTGATCGACCCCACCTTCCGCCTGCGCGGCGCACTCGCCTCCCTGCAGAGCGGTGAGGTGGCCCACCAGGGCGGTCTGGTCATCGAGCTCGTACGCGCCCGGGAGCTGCTGTCCCGCGAGGACGCGATGATCAGCGCCGTGCTGGCGGGACAGCCCATGTCCGTGAGCCAGTACCGCGAGTTCGTCAGCACCGTGGACGGCCGGAAGCTGCTGCACTCGATCGTCGACCCGGAACTGAGCAAGTCGGCCAAGGAACGCCTCGACCAGTTCGGCGGCGGCAGCGTCGCCTGGTCACTGGACTCCATGGAGTCCGCCGTGCGCTCCGCCGGAGCGGCGGACGTCGGCAGCGTCGTCTCGCACGACTGGCGGCTCAATGCCGACCGTGCCCTCGCGCAGCTCAGCACCATCAACCTGGAGGCCGCCCGCGAAATCGGCGACCAGGCGCGCGAGGACGGCATGAGCGTCCTTCTCAGGACCGGTGCGGTCAGCCTCGCCGGCCTGCTCGCGGTCGTCCTGACCGTCGTGGTCTCCCTCCTGATCGGCCGCAGCATCGCCCGGCGGCTCACACTGCTGCGCAACGAGGCGCTGGAGCTGTCGGGGAGCCGGCTTCCCGAGGTGCTGCACCGGCTGCGGTCCGGTGAGGAGCTCGACGACGACGCCGTGGCCCGCGCCGCCCCCGAACTGCACCTGGGCGCCGACGAGATCGGGCAGGTGGGAAGGGCCTTCAACACCGCGCAGCGCGCCGCGGTGCGGGCGGCCGTCGACCAGGAGCGGATGCGCCGCGGGGTGTCGGCGGTCTTCACCACGCTCGCCCGCCGCAGCCAGGTGCTGCTGCACCGCCAGCTCACCCTCCTCGACGGGATGGAACGCCGCTCGCAGGACCCTGCGGAGCTCGACGACCTGTTCCGCGTCGACCACATCGCCGTCCGCATGCGGCGGCACGCCGAAGGCCTGCTGATCCTCTCCGGCAACGCCCCGGGCCGCGCCTGGCGACGCCCGGTCCGGCTCGCGGAGGTGGTCAGGGCGGCGGTCGGCGAGGTGGAGGACTACCAGCGCGTGGTCGTACGGCGCATGCCCAGGGTGGCGCTCGTCGGCTCCGCGGTCGCCGACGTGCTCCACCTGCTCGCCGAACTCATCGACAACGCCACCGCGTTCTCCCCGCCCGAGAGCAGGGTCGAAGTGCGCGGCGAGGTGGTCGGCGGCGGCTACGTCCTGGAGATCGAGGACCGCGGACTCGGCATGAGCGCCGAACGACTCGCCGAGGCGAACAGCGAGATGGGCGAGGCCGCCGCCGGCACCGACCTGCCGGAGACCGACCGCCTCGGGCTGTTCACCGTCGGGCGGCTCGCGGCCCGCCAAGGTGTACGGGTCGCACTGCGCCGCGGCCGGTACGACGGCACGGTGGCCGTGGTGATGATCCCTCAGGCCGTGCTGGTCGACGGATCGTCGGACGACGCCGAGACCGGGGAGCACGTGCTGCGGCCCCGGTCCGTGGCGGAGCCGCCCAGTGGCGACCGCGCCGACAAGGCCCCGCGCACACCTCGCACCCGCCGCGGACCCTCGCGGCCCAAGGAGGACGGGCGCACCGGGGCGGGCTTGCCCAAGCGGGTGCGGCAGGCCAGTCTCGTAGCGCAGCTCAGGGAGGACGCCGTGCACGACAGCCCGGCCGAGCCGCCGGCCGGCGGACAGGAAAGGGAACGATCTCCGGAAGAGGCTCGTTCCACGATGACGGCGTTCACGCGCGGCCTCGCCCGCGGACGGGACGCTGCGACACCGCACGGGACTGCGGAGAACGGGGGCAACGGGGGATGACCGTGAGCAACGGACTCACCTGGCTGATGGACGACCTGACGGAACGGGTGCCGCACGTCCGGCACGCGCTCGTGCTGTCCGGCGACGGTCTGGTGACCGGCGCGAGCACCAGTCTGGACCGCGCGACGGCGGAGCACCTGGCCGCTGTCTCGTCCGGGTTCCACAGTCTCGCCAAGGGAGCCGGGCGGCACTTCGAGGCAGGCGGCGTACGGCAGACGATGGTCGAGTTCGACGACGGCTTCCTCTTCGTCACGGCCGCCGGCGAGGGCAGCTGCCTTTCGGTGCTGAGCGGGGTCCAGGCGGACGTCGGCCAGATCGCCTACGAGATGACCCTCATGGTTCACCGGGTCGGTGAGCACCTCGGTGTCGCACCGCGCCGGCACGACGCGGCGGCCCCCGGGGAGTGATGCAGCATGACGCCGAGCCCGCCGGAGGACGAGGGCGCGCTCTGGTATGACGACGAGGCCGGTCCGATGGTGCGCGCCTACACCATCACCGGTGGCCGCACCCGGCCGGACTCGGACGGCGATGTCGACCTGATAGCCGTCATGATCGCTGCCAACACCGCCCGCACCTCCCCCACCACCGCTGCCGCCGTCTCCGAGGACGGCCTCGACGACGAGCACCTCACCCTGCTCGACCTGTGCCGCGACGGGCCGTTGTCGGTCGCCGACCTCGCGTCGGAGGCCGACCTCGCCCTGGGCGTGGTCCGCGTGCTCCTCGGTGACCTGCTGCGCGAGGGCCACCTGAGGGCGATCCGCCCCGTGCCCCCGGCCGAACTGCCGGACGTCGGGGTGCTGCAGGACGTCATCAACGGGCTGCGGGCCTTGTGAGGCGGTCGTCCGCGGCATGATGTCGGTGCCCGGACGTACGGTGATGCCATGACCGGGATCACGTATGTCCGGGGCGACGCCACCGCCCCGCTGGGCGGGGGCGTGAAGCTGATCGCGCACGTGTGCAACGACCTCGGCGGGTGGGGCAAGGGCTTCGTGCTCGCGGTGTCCGCGCGCTGGCCGGAGCCCGAGGCGGCCTACCGGCGCTGGCACCGCGAACGCGCGACGAACGACTTCGGGCTGGGTGCGGTCCAGTTCGTCGAGGTCGGGCCGGCGCTCTGCGTGGCCAACATGATCGGTCAGCACGGGATCCGACGGGGCAGCAAGGGCGTGCCGGTCCGGTACGAGGCGATCGACGCGGGGCTGGCCGCCGTGGCGGACCGGGCCGCCGCCCTCGGGGCATCCGTTCACATGCCGCGCATCGGTTGCGGTCTGGCGGGCGGGAGTTGGCAGCGCGTGGAGCCGATGATCGAGGAGCGGCTGGTGCGCCGGGGGACAGCCGTGACCGTCTACGACTACGGCGGGTGACGGAGTTATCCACAGGCCCGGGCGAGGTGTCGGTCCCGTGTTCTACATTCGTGACTGTCAGTGATGGACGGTCACGGAACGACGGGGGATCGACATGGGTGTGCAGGAGCTGGTCGGCGCGGAAGCGCTCGGTGTGCTGCGGGCGCGTGAGGAACTGGGTCTGGAGGCGGACGAGTTCGATGTCGCGCTGCGGACGGGAGAGATCCGCACGACACCCGCGGCCGGAGGGCGGCGGCGCGTGGTGCGCAAGGACGTGGAACGGCTGCGGGCCGAGGAGGGCTTCCCGGACACCCTCAGGGAGCGGCTGAGGCTGGTGGGGAGCGTCGAGGGCGGTGAGCTCATCGGCATCACCCGCGACCGGTTCACCAGATTTGCCAAGGGAGGTCTCATCCGCCCCGTGCGGTGGTACGTGAACCGGTACCGGACGGTCGTCTGGCTCTATCTGGCCGTCGAGGTGCGGCAACTGGCCGTCGACCACCCGGCCTTGCTCACGGGCCGCCTTCCGGCCGCATTGCGTGACGCGCTGGACGAGGGGGAGGACCACCGTCCCCGCGGCTGGCGGGCCCGGCGTGTGGAGGAGATGGTGCGGGATGCCGCCGACGCCTGGGGCGAGGCGGCCGCCTGGGCCGCGCTGCTGGGACCGGAAGCTGCGGCGGAGGCCGTGCCGGATCCGCACGAGCGGGCCTATTTGCGTCGCCTTCGACCGGGACTGCCGCCCGGGAACACCGGTTCGTACGCCGTGCGCGAGGTGATCGACGCCCACATCGTGGCGGACCACCCCGACGAAGTCGCCTTCGCCCAGGTCTCGCTGGCGGACGCGCTGCTGCGGGCGCGCGCCGTCCGGCCGGCGCCCGGGTCGGGGGACGAACGGCAACCAGGACCCGCCGATCTCGCGCCGCCGAAAGGGGCTGCAGCTTCTTCGAGTGCCGCCCGGTCGCCTCGACCGCCCCGACGGACCGCGGGGGGCCGCTGGCGGCGGCTCCTGGGCCTCGGGGCGGGGTGAGGTGAGGGGCTTCAGGCGGCGGGGACCCGTGGCGTCACACGCGACCCACCTGGCGGTTCTCGGCGCTCACCATCCAGGCGTGCTCTTCGAGGGTGTCGATGACGGAGTGGAGGATGTCCGCGGTGGACGGGTCCTCCGCGTCCACACCGTCGTGCAGACGCCGCATGGTCGCCGTTGCCGCGTGCAGGCGCGTTGTGATGAGGTCCACCACGTCCGCGACGCTCTGCTCCCCCTCGGGGAACTTGGGCAGGGTCGTGGTGGCCGTGACCGTGTCGGAGCGCCCGTCCGGGACGGCGTGGAGGCTCCTCATGCGCTCGGCGATCGTGTCGCTGGCCTCGCGGGCGTCGTCGACGATGTGGTCCAGCTGCTTGTGCAGGTCACGGAAGTTGTGGCCGACCAGGTTCCAGTGGGCCTGCTTGCCCTGGAGGTGCAGTTCGACCAGCTCGACGAGAATCGCCTGAAGGGCCTCGGACAGCTGCCGGGAAGCCGTGAACCCCACGGCCGCCTCGTGCTCGGAGAGACGCGCAGTCGAGGGGACAGTGTGCGACGTCATGTCTCTGCTCCTTGGGTAGAAAGGTCTTTCCCGGACATCGAGAACCGAGGGGACGCGGGGTCTCGCGATCGATGCGCCGTGAGCGGTCGCCCGACTGCTCGTCCGCTCAAGCGCCGGCGGCCTCGTGCGCCTCAGCGATGGACGGTCCGTCGTCCTCGCCGCCGTTGGACAGGCCCCGCAGGCCGTCCTGGTGACAGGCACCCCTGGGAGGAGGCGCAGCTCGACATCGCCCTCACACGACCATCATGTGCACGGCACACGGGGATACGCCATTCGAGGGAGTGGCGTATCGCCGCGGGCCGCTGCACGGGGCAGCGGGACGGCTGTCAGTCCTCGTGCTTCCGGAACAGCCCCTCCTGGACCACCGAGACGAGCAGCCTGCCCTCGCGGTCGTAGATGCGTCCACGGGCCAGCCCGCGGGCGCCGGTGGCGACCGGGGACTCCTGGTCGTAGAGGAACCACTCGTCGGTGCGGAACGGCCGGTGGAACCACATCGCGTGGTCCAGCGAGGCCATGTCGAAGCCGCGCGGCCCCCACAGCGGCTCGATCGGCACCCGAACGGCGTCCAGCAGCATCATGTCGCTGGCGTACGTGAGCGCGCAGGTGTGCACGAGCGGGTCGTCGCCGAGGGGGCCCACGGCGCGCATCCAGACCGCGCTGCGCGGCTCCGCGCCCGCGACCTCCTCCGGGGTCCAGCGCAGCCGCTCCACATAGCGGATGTCGAACGGCTGCCGGCGCGCCATGCGCTCCAACTGCTCCGGCAGGCCGCCCAGATGCTCGCGGATCTCGTCCGCGAGGCTCGGCAGGGTCTCCGGGCCCGGGACCTCCCGCATCGGCAGCTGGTGCTCGAAGCCGGGTTCCGGCAGATGGAAGGAGGCAGTCAACGTGAAGATCGTCCTGCCCTGCTGCACCGCGACCACACGGCGTGTGGTGAACGACTTCCCGTCGCGTACGCGTTCCACCTCGTACACGATGGGCACGCCCGGACGGCCCGGCCGCAGGAAGTACGCGTGCAGGGAGTGCACCGGCCGGGTCCCGTCCGTGGTGCGGCCGGCGGCGACCAGCGCCTGGCCCGCGACCTGCCCGCCGAAGACCCGCTGGATCCGCTCGTCGGGGCTCTGCCCCCGGAAGATGTTCTCCTCGATCTTCTCGAGGTTCAGCAGGTCCACCAGCCGCTCGGCGGGGTTGGTCATCAGGCGTGCCCCTTCCGTTCCTGCTCCGCTTCGGTTGCCTGCCGTGCCTCGGCGGCGAGGGCGCGGGCGTCCGCAGCCGTGCGTATCGCGGGTGCGGCGGTCACAGAGTGCCCACCGCCGTCACCTTGACCACCGCGCGTCCCTCCTCGTCGGAAGCGGTCAGGTCGATGTCGGCCGAGATGCCCCAGTCGTGGTCGCCGGCCGGGTCCGCGAAGGTCTGCCGCACCTTCCACAGGGCGTCCTCGGGGCGCTCCTCGATCTGCAGCAGCTTGGGGCCGCGGGCATCCGGCCCGGTCCCCAGGTCCTCGTACTCGTCCCAGTAGGCGTCCATGGCGTCCGCCCACGCGTCCGCGTCCCAGCCGGACTCGGCGTCGAGTTCGGCCAGCTCGGAGTAGTGCTCCAGGGCGGCCAGCTCCACCCGGCGGAACATCGCGTTGCGCACCAGCACCCGGAAGGCCCGGGCGTTGGCCGTGACCGGCTTGACCTGGTCGGCGCGCTCCTGCGCCTCCTCGGCGGTCATCTCCGCGGGGTTCGCCAGCTGCTCCCACTCGTCGAGCAGGCTGGAGTCGACCTGGCGGACCAGTTCGCCCAGCCAGGCGATGAGGTCCTGGAGGTCCTCGGACTTCAAGTCGTCGGGGACGGTGTGCTCCAGCGCCTTGTAGGCGCTCGCCAGGTAGCGCAGCACGATGCCCTCGGTCCTGGCCAGCTCGTAGTGCGACACGAACTCGCTGAAGGTCATGGCGCGTTCGTACATGTCGCGCACCACGGACTTCGGCGAGAGCGGGTGGTCGCCGACCCAGGGGTGGCTCTTGCGGTAGACGCCGTAGGCGTGGGAGAGCACCTCCTCCAGCGGCTTGTCGTAGGAGATCTCCTGCAGCCGCTCCATCCGCTCCTCGTACTCGATCCCGTCGGCCTTCATCGCGGCCACCGCAGCGCCGCGCGCCTTGTTCTCCTGGGCGGCCAGGATCTGGCGCGGGTCGTCGAGGGTCGACTCGACGACCGACACCATGTCGAGCGCGTAGGAGGGCGATTCGGGCTCCAGCAGCTCGAAGGCGGCGAGCGCGAACGTGGACAGCGGCTGGTTGAGCGCGAAGTGCTGCTGGAGGTCCACGGTGAGCCGGACGATGCGGCCTTCCTCGTCCGGCTCGTCCAGGCGCTCCACCACTCCGCCCGCGAGCAGCGAGCGGTAGATCGCGATGGCCCGCCGGATGTGGCGCAGCTGCGACCTGCGGTCCTCGTGGTTGTCCTCCAGCAGCCTGCGCATGGCCTCGAAGGCATTGCCGGGGCGGGCGATCACCGACAGCAGCATCGCGTGGGTCACCCGGAAGCGGGAGGTCAGGGGCTCGGGGTCGGAGGCGATCAGCTTCTCGAAGGTGGTATCGGACCAGCCGACAAAGCCCTCGGGCGCCTTCTTGCGGACGACCTTGCGGCGCTTCTTCGGGTCGTCCCCGGCCTTGGCCAGCGACTTCTCGTTCTCGATGACGTGCTCGGGGGCCTGGGCTACGACCAGCCCGGCGGTGTCGAAGCCGGCGCGGCCGGCCCGCCCGGCGATCTGGTGGAACTCCCGGGAGCGCAGCACCCGCACGCGGCTGCCGTCGTACTTGGTGAGCGCGGTGAACAGCACCGTGCGGATCGGCACGTTCACCCCGACACCGAGGGTGTCGGTGCCGCAGATGACCTTCAGCAGGCCCGCCTGGGCGAGCTTCTCCACCAGGCGCCGGTACTTGGGCAGCATGCCCGCGTGGTGCACGCCGATTCCGTGCCGGACGTAACGGGAGAGATTGCGCCCGAACTTGGTGGTGAAGCGGAAGTTCCCGATGAGCTCGGCGATGGCGTCCTTCTCGGCCCGGGTGCACATGTTGATGCTCATGAGCGCCTGCGCCCGCTCCACGGCGGCCGCCTGCGTGAAGTGCACGATGTACACCGGAGCCTGCCGGGTCTCCAGCAGCTCCGTCAGGGTCTCGGTGAGCGGTGTCAGCCTGTACTCGTACGACAGGGGTACCGGACGGGTCGCCGAGCGCACGACCGATGTGGGCCGACCGGTACGGCGGGTCAGGTCCTTCTCGAAGCGGCTGACGTCGCCGAGGGTCGCCGACATCAGCAGGAACTGTGCCTGGGGCAGCTCCAGCAGCGGGATCTGCCACGCCCAGCCGCGGTCCGCCTCGGCATAGAAGTGGAACTCGTCCATGACGACCTGGCCGATGTCCGCGTCCTTGCCGTCGCGCAGCGCTATCGACGCGAGCACCTCCGCCGTGCAGCAGATGACGGGCGCGTCCGGGTTGACGGAGGCGTCACCGGTGAGCATGCCGACGTTCTCGGTGCCGAAGAGCTTGCACAGGTCGAAGAACTTCTCCGAGACCAGCGCCTTGATCGGCGCGGTGTAGAAGGTGACCTCGTCACGCGCCAGGGCGGCGAAGTGCGCGCCAGCCGCGACCAGGCTTTTTCCCGAGCCGGTGGGCGTCGACAGGATGACGTTCGCCCCCGAGACCACCTCGATCAGCGCCTCCTCCTGGGCGGGATAGAGCGAGATGCCCCGGCCCTCCGCCCAGGTGGCGAAAGCTTCGAAAAGGGCGTCGGGGTCGGCCTCGGCAGGGAGCTGATCGATAAGGGTCACACCCCCATCTTGCCTGCCGCGGGGTCCGGGGGATGAACCGGCGGTACGAACGAAGATCGGCCGACGGTATGGTGTGCCGTCGATTGGACGTCAACTCCGCTTCAGGGCGGGTCGAAAGGGGCGGGACACGCCATGATGGGACCGGCACATTCTGTCTCCGGAGCGGCAGCTTGGCTGGCAGTGGGTGCGGTCGCCGCGGGGCTCAATCATCCGATGCCCTGGCCGACCCTCGTGGTCGGTGCGCTGATCTGTGCCGGTGCGGCTCTCGCTCCTGATCTGGATCACAAGGCGGCCACGATTTCCCGGGCATTCGGCCCGATTTCCCGATGGCTGTGCGAGGTCATCGACAAGCTGTCCTTCGCCGCCTACCGAAAGACCCGCAAGCCCGGTGACCCGATACGCCAGGGCGGGCACCGCACTCTGACCCACACGTGGCTCTGGGCGGTCATGATGGGCGCCGCCGCCTCCGGCCTGGCATGGGTCGGCGGCCGGTGGGCCGTGGTCTTCATCCTCTTCGTGCACGCCGTGCTGGCGGTCGAAGGGCTGTTGTGGCGGCAGGCCCGGATGTCCAGCGACATCCTGGTCTGGCTGCTCGGTGCCACCAGCGCCTGGGTGCTCGCCGACACCCTGGACAGCACGCAGAGCGGCAAGGGCTGGCTGCTGACCGAGCCCGGTCAGCAGTACCTGTGGATCGGCATCCCGATCGTGCTCGGCTCCATCGTGCACTGCCTCGGCGACGCGCTGACCGTCTCGGGCTGCCCGGTGCTGTGGCCCATCCCCATCGGGCGCCGGCGCTGGTACCCGCTGGGCACCCCCAAGCCCATGCGGTTCCGTGCGGGCAGCAAGGTCGAGATCAAGGTGCTGACCCCGATCTTCTTCGTGATCGGCGGCGTGGGTGCGGTGGGGGCGCTGGTCTTCGGCGCCTGAGCACCCCCACCGCGGCTCGGCGCGCGGCGCCGTGGCGGCCGGCTTATCCGTGCCAGGACCGCCACAGCGCCGCGTAGGCGCCGTCCGCGTCCACGAGCTGGTGGTGGCTGCCCAGCTCGCTGATCCGGCCGCCCTCGACGACCGCGATCAGGTCCGCGTCGTGCGCGGTGTGCAGCCGGTGCGCGATGGCCACCACCGTCCGGCCGTCCAGGACACGGGCCAGCGACCGCTCCAGGTGCCGTGCCGCCCGCGGGTCGAGCAGCGACGTGGCCTCGTCCAGCACCAGGGTGTGCGGGTCGGCCAGGACCAGGCGGGCGAGCGCCACCTGCTGCGCCTGGGCCGGGGTGAGCGCGGCCCCACCCGAACCCACCTCGGTGTCCAGGCCCGACTCCAGCGCCCGCGCCCAGCCCTCGGCGTCGACCGCCGTCAGCGCCGCCCACAGCTCGGTGTCGTCCGCCCCGGCGCGGGCGAGCAGCAGATTGTCGCGCAGCGTCCCGACGAAGACGTGGTGCTCCTGGTTGACCAGGGCCACGTGCTCGCGGACCCGCTCCGCGGGCATCCGTGCCAACTGGGCGCCGCCGAGGGTGATCTCACCCGTACGGGGTGCGTAGATCCCCGCCAGCAGCCGACCCAGGGTCGACTTCCCGGCGCCGGAGGGCCCGACGAGAGCGACCCGGGTGCCGGGGCGCACCCGCAGCGTGACGCCGTGGAGCACGTCGCTGCCGGCGCGGTAGCCGAAGCGCACCTCGTCGGCGTGGACGTCACGCCCGTCCGGCGTCACCTCGGTGTCGCCGGCGCCCGGCTCGATCTCCCGTACGCCCACCAGACGCGCCAGGGAGACCTGGGCCACCTGCAGTTCGTCGTACCAGCGCAGGATGAGATTGATCGGGTCGACCAGCATCTGCGCGTACAGCGCGCCGGTGGTGAGTTCGCCGACCGAGACCCAGCCGTGCAGGACCAGCGTGCCGCCGATGAGCAGCACCGCCGCCAGGATCAGGGTGTACGTCGCGTTGATCACCGGAAAGAGCACGCTGCGCAGCCACATCGTGTAGCGCTCCCAGGCCACCCATTGCCGGATGCGCAGGCGGGAGAGCTCCTCGCGCCGTTCCTCCAGCCGGTGGGCCTCGATGGTGCGCCCGGCGTCCACCGACTCGGCGAGGACGGCCGAGACGGCCGCGTAGCCGGCCGCTTCGGAGCGGTAGCCGTGCGGCGCCCGGCGGAAGTACCAGCGGCAGCCCAGCAGGAGGACCGGCAGCGCCACGAGCACGGCGAGTGCCAGCGGGGGCGAGGTGACGGTCAGGGCGCCGAGGAGCAGCCCGCCCCAGACCACGGCGATCGCCAGCTGGGGCACCGCCTCGCGCATCGCGTTGGCCAGCCGGTCGATGTCCGTGGTGATCCGGGACAGCAGGTCGCCGGTGCCCGCTCGTTCGAGGACGCCCGGCGGCAGCGCGACCGACCGTACGAGGAAGTCCTCGCGGAGGTCGGCGAGCATCCGTTCGCCCAGGACGGCCCCGCGCAGCCGTACCTCGCGCACGAAGTACGTCTGCACGGCGAGGGCGGCGGCGAAGAACGCCATCGTGCGCCCGAGGTGCAGGTCCCTGTCGCCCGCCGACAGGCGCTCGACCAGGTGTCCCAGCAGGTAGGGGCCGACCATCGAGGCGAGGACACCCACCGCGTTCAGCGCGATGACGGCGGCGAAGGCGCGCCGGTGGCGGCCGACGAGTTCCTTGACGTAACCGCGCACCGTGGTGGGCGACCCCACCGGCAGGGTGCTGGCCTGCTGCGGCGCGGCCGGGTCGTAGTCCGGCGGTGGCACGCCGATCATGCGGGTTCCTCGGCTTTCCGTAGTGACTCGAAGGGGTGGAGTTCGGTTTCGGTCTCCCGGGTGACCACGGCGCGGTAGCCGGGCTCGGTGAGGAGCAGTTCGCGGTGCGTCCCCGCGCCCCGTACCGAGCCCTCCTCGACGAAGACGACCCGGTCCGCCAGGTCCAGCAGCAGCGGGCTGGAGGTGAGGACCACCGTGGTCCGCTCGGCGCGCAGCGCTCGTAGGCCGCGCGCGATCCTGGCCTCGGTGTGCGTGTCGACGGCGCTGGTCGGTTCGTCGAGCACCAGCACCTCCGGGTCGACCATCAGCGAGCGGGCCAGCGCCAGGCGCTGCCGCTGCCCTCCGGAGAGCGACCGTCCCCGCTCGGTGATCCGGGTGCGCATCGGGTCGCCCGACGCGTCCACGGAGGCTTGGGCCAGCGCCTCCAGCACGTCGTCGCACTGGGCCGCGGCCAAGGCGTCCGCGGGCGCGACGGCGCCCGACCGCGGCACGTCCAGCAACTCGGCCAGCGTCCCCGACAGCAGCACGGGGTCCTTGTCCTGCACGAGCACCAGGGCCCGTGCGGCGGCCAGCGGGAGCCCGTCGAGCGCCGTGTCGCCCAGCAGCACCGAGGGGTCCTCCTCGGTGCGTTCCGGGCTGTGGCCGCCGAGCCGGTCGGCCAGCGCGCCCGCCGCGTCCGGATCGCCGCACACGACGGCGGTCAGCTTTCCGGCGGGCGCCAGCAGGCCTGTGGCGGGGTCGTACAGGTCTCCCGGCGCATTCGAAACATTCGAGACATTCAGTGCCTTCGACGGCGAGGCGGCGGAGGCGCCCGTGTCCGGCCGCCCCACCGTGTCCCGCCGCAGCGACAGGACCCGCGCCGCGCGCTTGGCGGAGGGCTTGGAGAAGGAGTACGCCATCGCGATCTCCTCGAAGCCCCGCAGCGGGAAGAGCAGGAAGACCACGGCGCCGTAGACGGTGACCAGTTCGCCGACCGAGATCCGGCCGTCCAGCGCGAGGCGCGCTCCGTACCAGGTCACCGCAAGCAGCAGCAGTCCGGGCAGTGCCACCTGGAGCGCGCTGATCAGGGACCACATCCGGGCGCTGCGCACCGCGGCCTGCCGGACCTCCTGGGACGCGCGCCGGTAGCGGGTGAGGAACTGCTCCTCGCCGCCGATGCCGCGCAGCACCCGCAGTCCGGCCACCGTGTCCGAGGCGAGTGCGGTGGCCTTGCCGGCCTTGGTGCGCTGCTCGTCCGCCCGCCGGGTCGCGTGCGGCAGGAGCGGGAGCACCGCGAGCGCCAGGACGGGGACGCAGGCCGCCACGATCAGACCGAGTTCGGGGCGGTAGACGACGAGGGCGACCGTCACGCCGACGGTCGCCAGAAGGCTGGACGCGAAGCGGGCCAGCGCCTCCACGAACCAGCCGATCTTCTCGACGTCACCGGTACTGACGGCGACGACCTCACCGGCCGCGACCCGCCGGGTGAGCACCGAGCCCAGTTCGGCTGTCTTGCGGGCCAGTAGCTGCTGGACCCGGGCGGCGGCGGTGATCCAGTTGGTGACGGCGGTGCGGTGCAGCATGACGTCGCCCACCGCCGAGACCACACCCAGAGCGAGGATGAGGCCGCCCGCGAGCGCGAGCCTGCCGCCCGAGCGGTCCACGGCCGCCTGGACGGCCAGGCCGACCGCCGCGGGCACGCCCGCGAACGCCGCCATGTTGAGCGTGCCCCAGAACGTGGCCGTCGCCTGGGCTCGGATCTGGCGTTTCTCGAGCCAGAGCAGAAGTCGGAAGCCGGACCGGGTGTCGGGGACACCCGGATCGGCATGGGGGAGAGAACGTAGCGACATGGCGTCCCGGCATCGGAGATGGGGGTGAGTGAGGACGTGCCAGGGTCGCTCGCCGACGGGGTGAATTCAACCGGTTTTTTCCTCGGTGCGGGGAAGGCGCCACGTTCGTGATCCCGCACGACTGAGGGCCGCGGCGGAGGCGGGTGACACAGGTGGCTGACGGCGACTCAGAGTGCTCTCACGCCCTCTGAGTTGTTCTTCCGGAACCGTCACGCGGGTTGTTTCTGCAAGATGTTGAAAGTTTTTCCACGCGACGTATTGACGGTGTCCCCCCGCGGGGCCAGTCTCCTGTCCGGAGTTCCCACGGGCGGGAACTCCGCCCCCCACTCGATGGCCTGGCGCGTGGCTGTCTTCGGGGCACCTTTGTGCCCGAAAACGAAGGAGCCGCACCATGAGATCGCGTTTCGTGCGCGCGGGACTGGCGGCGCTGCTCGCCACGGCAGGCCTCGCCGTCGTGTCGCAGGAGCCGGCCCAGGCCGCACCCCCCGGGAGCAAGGACGTCACCGCGACGCTCTTCGAATGGAAATTCGCCTCCGTCGCCAAGGAGTGCACCAGCACCCTCGGCCCCGCGGGCTACGGCTACGTGGAGGTATCCCCGCCCCAGGAGCACATCCAGGGCTCGCAGTGGTGGACCTCGTACCAGCCCGTCAGCTATCGCATCGCCGGCCGGCTCGGGGACAGCACGGCCTTCAAGAACATGGTCGACACCTGCCACGCGGCGGGCGTCAAGGTGATCGCGGACGCGGTCGTCAACCACATGAGCGCGGGTTCGGGAACGGGCACCGGCGGGACGTCGTACACGAAGTACAACTACCCCGGTTACTACCAGGACCAGGACTTCCACTCCTGCCGGTCCAGCATCGTGGACTACACCAACCGCGACAATGTGCAGAACTGCGAACTCGTCGGTCTCGCGGACCTGAACACCGGAAGCGACTACGTCCGTTCCACCATCGCCGCCTACCTGAACAGCCTGATCTCCCTCGGTGTCGACGGATTCCGGATCGACGCGGCCAAACACATCGCCTCCGGCGATCTCGCCGCCGTCAAGGCGAAGCTCAGCAAGCCCTCGGTCTTCTGGGCGCAGGAGGTCATCTACGGTTCCGGCGAGGCGGTCCAGCCCGGCGAGTACACCGGGACCGGCGACGTCGACGCCTTCCAGGGCGCCTACGACCTCAAGCGGATCTTCAGCAACGAGAAGCTGGCCTACCTGAGCAACTGGGGCGCCTCCTGGGGCGCCGGGTACCTGCCGAGCGGGCAGGCACGCACCTTTGTGGACAACTGGGACACCGAGCGCAACGGCTCGACCCTCAACTACAAGGCCGGGGCGACCTACACGCTGGCCAACGTCTACATGCTCGCGTGGCCCTACGGCTCGCCCAATGTGTACTCGGGCTACGAGTTCTCCGACAACGACTCCGGCCCGCCCAACGGCGGCACCGTCAACGCCTGCTACAGCGACGGCTGGAAGTGCCAGCACGCCTGGCCCCAGATCGCGGGCATGGTCGGCTTCCACAACGCCGTCGCCGGGACGGCCGTGACCAACTGGTGGTCCAACGGCAACAACGCCATCGCTTTCGGTCGCGGCAGCAAGGGCTTCGTGGCGATCAACCACGAGAGCGGCCCGATCAGCCAGACCTTCACCACCTCGCTGCCCGCCGGCACTTACTGCGACGTCCAGCACAGCGGCGCCACCTACACCGTCGCGTCGAACGGCACCTTCACCGCCACCGTCGGCGCCAACGACGCGGTCGCGCTGTACGCAGGCGCTCCCTGCGGCGGTGGTGGCTCGGCCCCGGCGAGCGGCGCGTCCTTCTCGGTGAACGCCACCACTGTGTGGGGCCAGAACGTCTACGTGGTGGGCGGCAACGCCGCGCTCGGCAACTGGAACACCGCAGGGGCGCTGCTGCTGTCCTCGTCGGCCTACCCGGTGTGGAAGCTGGACGTCGCCATGGGGGCGGGCACGTCCTTCGAGTACAAGTACATCAAGAAGGACGCGAACGGGAACGTCACGTGGGAGTCCGGCGCCAACCGCACGGCGACCGTGCCCGCCAGTGGCAAGGTGACGCTCGGCGACACCTGGCGCGCCTGACCCCGCGTCCTGGGGCCCTGCGCCGAGCGCGGCGCGACAAGGCCCGGCGGGACCGAACGGCTCAGCAGTGGCCCGGCGCGGTGTCCAGGACGGCGAGCAGCGCCGTCAGGGCATCGCGCTGGGCCGCGTCCAGTGGTGCCAGCATCTCCTCCGCGGCATCCCGCCGGGCCTGCCGCAGCCGCCGCAGCGCGCCCTGGCCCTCCGCCGTCATCTCGATGCGCACCACTCGGCGGTTGGCCGGGTCCGGCACGCGGCGCACGAAGCCCCGCTCCTCCAGGGCGTCGGTGAGCGTGGTCACCGCGCGCGGCACGACCTCCAGGTGCTGGGCGAGGTCGGCCATCCGGGGCGGCTCCTCGCTGTGGGCGACGCTGCGCAGCATGCGCGACTGGGCCGGTGTGATGCCGAGCGGCTCCAGGTGACGTCGCTGGACGCGGTGCAGCCGGCGGGTCAGCCGCAGCAGTTGTTCGGCGAGGCTGCTCGACCCGTCGGCGTCCGCGGCGGAGATACGCGATTCCATGGGCCAAGATTATCAGGATGCGGTTCATTGTGAGTATAGGTAACAATGAACTACACTCGCATCGTCCTGCTGTACCGCTGTACCGCTGTACCGCTGTACCGCTGTACCGCTGTCCGGCTGAACGTGCCTGTCCTGCCGCAGTTCCTTCCCCGCCCTCGGAGGCCCTTTGCATCCCGGTGACTCCCCGCAGTGGACCCCACCGCCCAAGAACCCCGCCCGGCACACCGACGTACGACGTGTCCTGGGCCTGTTCAGTCCCTACCGCAGCCGCCTCGCCCTCGTCGGGCTCCTGGTCGGCGCCGCATCCCTGGTCTCGGTCGCCTCGCCCTTCCTGTTGCGCGCGATCCTCGACACCGCGATCCCGCAGGGCCGCACCGGGCTGCTGAGCCTGCTGGCCCTCGGCATGATCGCCACCGCCGTCCTCAACAGCGTCTTCGGCGTCCTCCAGACGCTCATATCCACCACGGTCGGCCAGCGCGTCATGCACGACCTGCGCACCGCCGTCTACGAGCGGCTGCAGCGCATGTCGCTCGCCTTCTTCACCCGGACCCGCACCGGCGAGGTGCAGTCCCGCATCGCCAACGACATCGGCGGCATGCAGGCCACCGTCACGTCCACCGCGACCTCGCTCGTCTCCAACGCCACCAGCGTCGTCGCCGGCGTCGTCGCCATGCTCGCCCTGGACTGGCGCCTCACGCTCGTCTCCCTGGTGCTGCTCCCGGTCTTCGTGTGGATCAGCCGCCGCGTGGGCACGGAACGGAAGAAGATCACCACCCAGCGGCAGCGGCAGATGGCCGCCATGTCCGCCATCGTGACCGAGTCCCTGTCGGTCAGCGGCATCCTGCTCGGCCGCACCATGGGGCGCTCCGCGTCCCTGACCCGCTCCTTCGCCGACGAGTCCGAGCGTCTGGTCGACCTCGAAGTGCGCTCCAACATGGCCGGGCGGTGGCGGATGTCCACCATCGGCATCGTGATGGCCGCCATGCCCGCCCTGATCTACTGGGCGGCCGGTGTCGTCGTCCAGGGCTCGGGCACCCTGGTGTCCATCGGCACCCTGGTCGCCTTCGTCTCGCTGCAACAGGGGCTGTTCCGGCCCACGGTGAGCCTGCTGGCGACCGGTGTGCAGGTGCAGACCTCGCTGGCACTGTTCCAGCGCATCTTCGAATACCTCGACCTGCCGGTCGACATCACCGAGCGGCCCGATCCCGTACGGCTCGAACGCGCCCGCGGCGACGTGCGCTTCGAAGGCGTCGGCTTCTCCTACGACCCCGCCTCGCCCGAGCGGACCCTGGACGGCATCGACCTGGAGGTGCCGACCGGCACGAGTCTCGCGATCGTCGGCGCCACCGGCTCCGGCAAGAGCACGCTGAGCTATCTCGTGCCCCGCCTGTACGACGTCACCGAGGGTCGCGTCACGCTCGACGGCACCGATGTGCGGGACCTCGCCTTCGACACCCTCGCCGCGTCCGTGGGCGTCGTCTCGCAGGAGACGTACCTCTTCCACGCCTCCGTCGCGGAGAACCTGCGCTTCGCCAAGCCGGACGCCACCGACGAGGAGATCGCCGCCGCGGCGCGCGCCGCTCAGATCCACGACCACATCGCGGGCCTGCCCGACGGGTACGACACCGTCGTCGGCGAACGCGGCTACCGCTTCTCCGGCGGCGAGAAGCAGCGCCTGGCCATAGCCCGCACCATTCTGCGCGATCCACCGGTCCTCATCCTCGACGAGGCCACCAGCGCCCTGGACACCCGCACCGAGCACGCCGTCCAGGAGGCCATCGACGCCCTCTCCGCGGGCCGGACCACCATCACCATCGCGCACCGCCTGTCCACGGTCCGCGACGCCGACCAGATCGTCGTGCTGGACCACGGGCGGATCACCGAACGCGGCACGCACGACCAACTGCTCGCCCTCGACGGCCGGTACGCGGGCCTGGTGCGCCGTGACACCGAACTCGCCCCTACGGGATGATCGTTGCCCATGGGACCACTCCACGGTGCCGACCTGCCGGGCTACCGGCAGGTCGCCGAGCACGCCTGGACCGATGACCACGGCGATGTGATCAGCCTGCACTTCTTCGACCTGCCGCCGGACATACCGGCGCCCCTGGAGGAGCCGGACCGGCTGCGGCAGGCACTCGCCCGCGTCACGGCCGACGCGGGCGGCGGCCTCATCCAGGCCGACGTCGTCCGGGTCGCCGGACTGCCGGCGCTGCGTCAGGTGCTCAAAGTGCCGCTGCCGGACCGGCCGAGAGGCCAGGCGTTCCTGGGCAGTTACACCCTGCCGCGGGCGGGCTGCAGCGCGGTGGCCAAGGTGCAGGCCTTTGAAGACGGCGTCACAGGGATGCGCGAGGCCATGGTGCTCGCCGAACTCGGGCCCGAGCAGTACTTCCTGGAGCATCCCTACGCGCCCGGGCTGCGCGGGGGCTGTCCTTCCACCGCGCCGACGCCGAGGAGTACGACGCGCGCTTCCCCGGCCACCCGCTCGCCCGGGTGCGGACGGCGCTCGCGCGGCTTGCCGGGACCCTGGGCGCCGAACCCGGCTTCGGGGAGCTCCCGCCGTTCACCGGGCCTGCCCGCCGCGGCTTCTTGGGACGGGTGAGCAAGCGCACACGCCGGGACCGGTGATCCGCCGCGCGGTACCGGGGGCCGCCGCTAACGTGAGCCGTGGCGCCGACATTTGCAGGAGGTCCCCGATGGCAGAGCCAGGCCGCTCCGTTCGCTCCGGCCGATCCGACCGTTCCGCCGCGCTGCTGGCCCGGCTGCTCGCCACCTCGGGCACCGCGCACTTCGTGGTGCCCGGGCCCTTCGACGCGATCGTCCCGAAGGTCCTGCCCGGCGACGCCCGCACCTGGACCTATGCCAGCGGCGCGGTGGAACTCGTCCTCGCCGCCGGTATCGCCCTGCCGCGCACCCGCCGTGCCGGGGCGCTGCTGGCGGCCGCCTTCTTCGCCGGGGTGTTCCCGGCGAACGTGAAGATGGCCCGCGACTGGCGCGACCGCCCCGCGCCGCTGCGCAAGGCCGCCTACGCGCGGCTGCCGCTGCAGCTGCCGCTAGTGCTGTGGGCGCTGAAGGTGAGCCGCGACACCGACGGCTGACGGCCGTCCCGGGGCATTGTCGGTGCCCCGTCCTACGCTCGGTGTGTGACCTCGCCGAGGAGTCTGTCCGTCGCCGTCGTCGCCGATCCCCTGGGGACCGGCGGGCGGCTCCGGGCGCTGCGCGAGGACGGCACCCCGGCAGGCCCCCCGGAGAGCGTCCCCGATCTCGCCGCGGCCGTCGCCGACCGCGAGCGGCACCAGGCGCCCCGCTGGGTGTGGGCCGCCACGGACGAGATCTACCCGCCTCTGCTGGAACGGCTGCCGGTCCGCCCCGCGCGGTGCCACGACCTCAAGCTCGTCGAGGCCCTGCTGCTCGGTTCGGAGGAGCGCTTCGGCCTGCCCCGCTCCCTGGGCGCCGCCTGGGCACGCCTGCGCGGGCTGCCGGTGCCCGCGGACGCGCCCGAGGGCGGGGCCGACGACCAGCCGGTGCTCTTCGCCGCCGACCGCCATCACCTGCCGCCCGGCACCGATCCCCTGGACGCCGTGATCGCCGTCCACACCGAACAGCAGCGCCGGATCGCCCTGTCGGAACACCCCGACCGGATGCGCCTGCTGTGCGCCGCCGAGTCCGCCGGTGCGCTCGCCGCGGCGGAGATGTCCCATGACGGCCTGCCCTGGAGTGCCGCCGCCCACGACGAGGTGCTGATCGGGCTGCTCGGCCCGCGCCCGCCCGGGAGTACCCGGCCCAAGGTGCTCAGCGAACTGTCCACCGCCGTCCAGGAGGCGCTGGGCCGCCCGGTCAACCCTGACTCTCCCGCCCAGCTGCTGCCCGCGTTCGAGCGGGTGGGCGTGCACATCACCTCGACCCGCTCCCATGTCCTGCGGAAGGTGGAGCACCCCGCCGCCGGCCTTCTGCTGCGCTACAAGGAGCTCTCCCGCATCCACAGCGCCCACGGCTGGGCGTGGCGTGAACACTGGGCGCCCGCCGGGCGGTTCCGCCCCGAGTACGTTGTCGGCGGTGTTGTCTCCGGCCGCTGGGCCACCCGCGGGGGCGGTGCGCTGCAGATCCCGCGACAGCTGCGGGCGGCCGTGGTCGCCGACCCCGGGCACCGCCTGGTCGTGGCCGACGCGGGCCAGCTGGAGCCGCGGGTGCTCGCCGCCCTCTCCGGTGATCCCGGACTTGCGGCCGCCGCGGCCGAGGGCGACCTCTACGCGGCCCTGGCCCGTACGGCCTTCGGCGGCGACCGCGCCCGGGCCAAACTCGGCCTCCTGGGCGCCATGTACGGGCAGACCACCGGCGAGGTGGGACCCCTGCTGGAGGTGCTGCGGCGCCGCTTCCCCGACGCCATGGGGCTGGTGGAGTCCGCCGCACGAACCGGCGAGGGCGGCGGCGTGGTCCGCTCCCACCTCGGCCGTACGTCACCGCCGCCCGCCGCCGACCGCCAGGACCTCAGCGACGCGCAGGCACGGGCCTGGGGCCGCTTCACACGCAACTTCGTCATCCAGGCCACCGCCGCGGAATGGGCGCTCGCGGTGCTGGCCTCGCTGCGCCGGCGCCTGGCCGCGCTCGACGGCCCCCGACTGGTGTTCTTCCTGCACGACGAGGTCATCGTGCACACCCCCGAGGACCTCGCCCCCGAGGCGGGGAAGGCGGTCGCGGAGGCCGCGGACGAGGCCCGCCGTCTGCTGTTCGGCCGGACGTCGGTCTCCTTCCCGCTGGAGACGCACATCGTGCGGTCCTACGCGGAGGCGAAGTGAGCCCCCGCGCAGGACCACAGGATCGCGGGACGGTCACTGCGTGACGAGCACGACCTCCAGGGTGCGCGGGCCGTGCACGCCCTCCACCCGGTCCAGCTCGATGTCGCTCGTCGCCGAGGGCCCGGATATCCACGTCAGCGGACGCGCCGGGTCCAGCCGCTCCAGCGCCTGCGGCACCGAGTCGACGACCTGCTCCGGCACCCGCACCACCACCACATGGTGGTCCGGCACCAGCGTGATCCTGCGCCGCCCCTGGTCCGGCCCGGCGTCCAGCACGATGGTGCCCGTCTCGGCGATCGCCACGGCGCAGCCCGTGACGACACTGTCCACGGCATCGAGCGCGTAGGCGGTCAACTCCGCCGTGTCCGCGACTTGTTCGACGTCCTTCGCCTCGGCGAGCCAGCCGCCGGGCAGCCCGGCGGGGACCACCACGCTGCGTGCCCCGCGGGCGGCCAGCAGGGCCGCGAGCCGCAGGGGCAACTCGGCGGCGGTCGTACGGTGCACGACGGCGCGGTAGTCGGCGAGGTTCTCGGCGAGCAGATCCGCGCTCTGACCGGGGTCCCGTTCGCCGTGCACGCGCAGGTAGCCGGGCCCGTCCGGCCCCCCGCCCGGCGCCTCGTCGCGCGGGACGTCGGCCAGGGCGCGGCGGATGCGGCCCAGGATCTGTTCGCGGGTGCTCACTTGCGGCCCTCCGAGCCCTCGGTGCCCCGGGTGCGCCGCCACCAGTCGCGGAAGGACTCCGCCGGCACGGCCGGGATGTCACGTGTGTCCGTCCAGGCACGGCCCGCCCCGGGCAGCCTGCGCGGGTGCAGGCTCCGTGTGCGGGACGCCAGCCGCTGCCCGGCGCGGAGCGCCCTGGGACGGTCCAGCGCCCAGCGCGCGGCGCGCATGGCGGCGCGCTCGGCGGCGTGCCCCTTGGCGGGCTTCAGGACGACCTTGTTGCCGCCGCGCGTCACCTCGCCGCCCTGGACGACCCGCTCGCGCAGATGGACCAGCACCTCGGGAATGTCGATCGCGACCGGGCAGACCTCGTAGCAGGCCCCGCACAGGGACGAGGCGTACGGGAGCGAGGCGTCCAGCGCGGTGTCCGTGCCGCGCAGTTGCGGGGTGAGGATGGCCCCGATCGGGCCGGGATAGGCCGAACCGTAGGCATGGCCGCCGGCCCGTTCGTACACCGGGCAGACGTTGAGGCAGGCCGAGCAGCGGATGCAGCGCAGCGCCTGGCGGCCGACCTCGTCGGCCAGGGTGTCGCTACGGCCGTTGTCGACCAGCACCAGGTGGAAGACGCGGGGACCGTCCTCGTCGGTCGTGCCCGTCCAGGTGCTGGTGTACGGGTTCATGCGCTCGGCCGTCGAGGAGCGCGGCAGCAACTGGAGGAAGACTTCGAGGTCCTGCCAGGCCGGCAGCACCTTTTCGATGCCGACCACCGAGATCAGCGTCTCGGGCAGCGTCAGGCACATCCGGCCGTTGCCCTCGGACTCCACCACGACCAGCGTCCCGGTCTCGGCGATCATGAAGTTGGCACCCGAGATGCCGACCTTGGCGCGCAGGAACTTCTCCCTGAGGTGCAGCCGCGCCGCCTCGGCCAGTTCGGCCGGGGTGTCGGTCAGGTCCTCGGGCGCCGGGCGGCCCCAGCGCGCCATCGCGTCGTTGAAGATGTCGCGGATCTCGCTGCGGTTGCGGTGGATGGCCGGCACCAGGATGTGGCTGGGCCGGTCGTCGCCGAGCTGCACGATGAGTTCGGCCAGGTCCGTCTCGTAGGCGGCGATCCCCGCTTCGGCGAGGGCCTCGTTGAGCCCGATCTCCTGCGTGGCCATGGACTTGACCTTGACGACCTCGGTCTCGCCGGTCGCCTTGACCAGTTCCGTCACGATCCGGTTGGCCTCGTCTGCGTCGGCGGCCCAGTGCACGATGCCCCCGGCGGCGGTGACCGCCTGCTCCAGGCGCTCCAGGTAGTGGTCGAGGTGGCGCAGGACGTCGTCCTTGATGCGCTTGCCCGCCGTGCGCAGCTGCTGCCAGTCGGAGAGTTCGGCCACCGCCTTGGCGCGCTTGTCGCGGATCGTGTGCGTGGCGTGCCGCAGATTGCCGCGCAGGGTCTCGTTCTGCACGGCCTCCCCGGCGGCCACCGGGAAGGCGGGCATGCCCAGATAGGTGCCGCTCATCGGATGCCTCCGTAGGGACGGTCCTCGGTGGAGGCCAGGATCTCGGCGAGGTGGACCGGACGCACTGTGGAGCCGAGCCGCGCCAGTGTGCCGCCTATGTGCATCAGGCACGAGTTGTCGACCGTGCACACGGCCGACGCGCCGGTGCCGGTGATGTGGCGGGCCTTGTCGGCGCCCATGGCGGAGGAGACGGCGGCGTTCTTCACCGCGAAGGTGCCGCCGAAGCCGCAGCACTCCTCGGCGCCCGGCAGCTCTGCCAGCTCCAGGCCCTTCACGTGGCTCAGCAGCTCCAGGGGGCGGCGGCCCAGGCCGAGCATGCGCAGGCCGTGACAGGTCGGATGATAGGTGACCTTGTGCGGGAAGTATGCCCCCACATCGGTCACCTTGAGAACGTCGGTGAGGAATTCGGTCAGTTCGTACGTGCGCGGCACGACCGACTCGGCCAGCGCGGCGAGTTCGCCGCCGCGTCCCTCGGCGCGCGCCCGGTCGCCCATGCGCGGGTAGTTGTCCCGCACCATGGCGGCGCAGGAACCTGAGGGGGTGACGATGTGGTCGTACCCCTCGAAGGCGCTCGCGTAGCGCCTCATCAGCGGTTCCGTCTCGTGCCGGTAGCCGGTGTTGAACTGCGGCTGGCCGCAGCAGGTCTGTGCGGCGGGGAAGTCCACGGTCACCCCCAGCCGCTCCAGCAGTGTGACGACCGCCTTGCCCGTCTCCGGGTACAGCGTGTCGTTCACACAGGTCACGAAGAGCGCTACGCGCATCTGGCCTCCTCCCGGTGCATGCGGCCGCCCGCAGGCCCCTCATACTGCCGCAGCTGTCGATCGCTGTGAAGCAGAGATCGGATGTCTGCGCATGCCGGCGCAGCGCATTGACGTGCCATGCCGGAGTGTCCTAACGTCCCCGGCATCTCATTGAAACCTTTCATATCAGATTCGGGAAGGCCGGGACCGAGCATGGAGCGCGTCTGTTTTCTCTTGAAGGTCCGCGCGGACCGGCTGGACGAGTACAAGGAGCGGCACGCCTCCGTCTGGCCCGAGATGCTCGAGGCGTTGTCCGCCACCGGTTGGCACAACTACTCCCTTTTCCTCCGGGAGGACGGGCTGCTCGTGGGCTACCTCGAGACGGAGGACTTCGGGGCCGCGCAGGCGGCCATGGCGGAGACCGACGTCAACGCGCGCTGGCAGGCGGAGATGGGGGAGTTCTTCGAGGCGCTGGACGGTGCCCGGCCCGACGAGGCGATGCGCCCCCTGACGGAGGTCTTCCACCTGGCGTGACAGGGCGCAGGGGTGCGCTCCGGCACGGTGCGCCGCCGCCACCTTGGGGCGGCTTCTGGACACGGAGGAGAAGACGGCGCGTAACCCGGACGACAGGTGTATGACGACGGCGGGCGCCGATGTCGTCACCAGTGCGTAGCATGAACCCGCGGCCTGCGGCGGGTCGCGGAAGGCGGTGGGGCGGAACCCGTGACACGCATGGTGGGGATCAAGGATGTCGCCCGGCAGGCGGGCGTCTCGGTCGGCACGGTGTCGAACGTCATCAACCGGCCCGGCATGGTCTCCGAGGACACGCGCGCGCGGGTGCTGTCGGTCATCGAGCAACTCGGCTACGTCCGCAGTGAGTCCGCCCGTCAGCTGCGCGCCGGGCACAGCCGCATCATCGCCCTGCTCGTCCTGGACATGGCCAACCCCTTCTTCGTGGACGTCGCCTCCGGCGCGGAGCGCGCCGCGCGCGAGACCGGGCTCGGGGTGATGCTCTGCAACAGCGCGGAGAGCCCGGCGGAGGAGTCCGAGTACCTGGGGCTGTTCGCGGAGCAGCGGGTCCGCGGGGTGCTCGTGACGCCCGCGGACACCAGCGGCCGGAACATCGAGTCGTTCCGGCGGCACGGCATCCCCTTCGTGTTCGTGGACCGCGTCGTGCCGAGCGCGGAGGCGTGCTCGGTGTCCGTCGACGACATCGAGGGCGGCCGGCTGGCCGTCGACCACCTCATCGAGCGCGGCCACGAGCGCATCGTCTACGTGAGCGGCCCGATGCACCTGGCCCAGTGCCAGGACCGGCGCACGGGCGCGCTGGCGGCGCTCGGCGCGGCGGGGCTGCCGGCGGACGCGCTCGCCCACATCGAGGCCGACCGGCTCGACGTCGCCTCGGGGCGGGACGCGGGCGCGCGGCTGCTGGGCATGGCCAAGCGGCCCACGGCGGTCTTCTGCGCGAACGACCTGCTGGCGCTCGGGGTCCTCCAGTCGCTGTACGCGGCGGGGATCGCGGTGCCCGAGGAGATCGCGCTCGTCGGGTACGACGACATCGAGTTCGCCGCCGCGGCCGCGGTGCCGCTGACCTCCGTGCGGCAGCCCGCGTACCGGATGGGCCGGGCGGCCGCCGACCTGCTGATAGAGGAGACCGGCGACCTCGCGGAGGAGCACGAGCACCGGCGCATCGTCTTCCAGCCGGAGCTGGTCGTGCGTGGCTCCACGCTGGGCAAGGGGCGCGCGGGGCGCTGACCCGGGAGGGGTCAGCCCGCGACAGCCACCTCAGTCGTTTCGGCCGCCTCGGCGGCGCCGGCGCGCAGATAGGCTCGGATCTCGCGGACGGCGCTGCGGCCCGCACGGTTGGCGCCGATGGTGCTCGCGGAGGGGCCGTAGCCGATGAGGTGCACCCGCGGGTCGAGGGCCGCCTGGGTGAGCCCCTGGAGGCGGATGCCGCCGCCCGGCTCTCGCAGGTGCAGCGGGGCGAGGTGGTCCAGCGCCGCCCGGAAGCCGGTGGCCCACAGGATTGCGTCCGCCCGCACATGGTGTCCGTCGGCCCAGGTGACGCCGTCCGGGGTGACGCGGTCGAACATGGGCTGCCGGACGAGGATGCCGCGCTCCTGGGCGCGTTGCATCGCCTCCGTCATGGGCAGCCCGGTCACGCTGACGACGCTCTGCGGCGGCAGGCCCTGCTTGACGCGCTCCTCGACGAGCGCGACGGCCTCCCGGCCCTGGTCCTCGCCGAAGGGACCCGAGCGGAAGACCGGCGGTCGTCGGGTCACCCAGGTCGTGCCGGCCGCGCCGCCCGGCTCGCGCAGTTCCATCAGCAGCTGCACCGCGGAGGTCCCGCCGCCGACCACGATCACATGCCGGCCGGCGAACTCCTCGCGGCCGCGGTAGTTCGCGGTGTGCAGCTGGCGCCCGCGGAAGGTCTCCTGGCCCGGGTAGCGGGGGACGAAGGGCCGGTCCCAGGTGCCGGTGGCGTTGATCAGGGCGCGGGTGGACCAGGTGCCCGCGTCGGTCTCGACCAGGAGCCGGCCGTCGCCCGCGTCCCGCACCGTCGAGACGTCGACCGGGCGGTGAACGCGGAGGTCGAAGGTGCGCTCGTAGCGGTCGAAGTACTCCGCGACGACCTCGGAGGAGGGCCGCGCGGGATCGGCGCCCTCGAGCTCCATCCCGGGCAGGGAGTGCACGCCGTGCGCCCTGCCGTAGGTGAGGGTGGGCCAGCGGAACTGCCAGGCGCCGCCGGGCCCGGGGGAGTGGTCCAGGACGACGAAGTCCTCGTCCGGGAGCATGCCGGAGCGGCGCAGGAAGTACGCCCCCGACAGTCCGGCCTGACCGGCTCCGATGACGGCTGCTTCGACGTGCCTGACGCCCGTGGCGTCCGTGTGGTTCACGTTTCCACCAACTACGGCGATGCCGGGAAGCTTCCCGGTGCCTCCGGCGCCGCCTCGCGCCGCAGCCGCGCGACCCGTGCCGCCGCCTCCTCCAGCCGGGACAGGGGCAGGTCGCCGTCGGCCACGGCGCGTGCCGCGGCGGTGCGGATGGCCTCCTGGACGCCCGCGTCGCAGCCGGGGCCGAGCTGGAGCAGGTCCACTCCGGAGAGCCAGGCCAGTACGGCGGCGCCCGGCACGCCCCAGCCCTCGACGACCTCGGCGGTGTCCAGCGGCTCGCTGATCACGACGGCGCCCTGCCCGGTCTCGTCCCGGAGGAGTTCCGTCACGACGGGTCCGCCGCTGAGCGCCGCGGGGACGGCGATGGTGACGGCGCCCGCGAGCTCGAGTCCGCGGCGGAGCCACTCCGGTGGCCGCCGGGTGCGCGGGACGGGCAGCAGGCAGGCGTCGACGAGGGCGGCGACGCGGCGCGATGCGTACACGTGGTTTCCCCTTCGGCGCGCGGACGGGCAACGGGACACTATCCCGGTTCGGGGAAGTGGTCCAGACCAATAGGTTACGACCGCCTGGCGGGGAGCCGTACCGGGCCACCCTCGCGTGCGGCTCCACCAGCGCCCCGTGCGCGGCGAGTTCAGGCCGGAATACCCCTTGCCGTGAACGCCCCGGGACGGGACGGCCCCGGTGCGCCCGGCCCCCGGAACGCGTGTCCGGGCCGCCTGCGCCACCATGGACGCATGGCCGACGCTTTCACCACCCGTCTCGTCGATGTGACCACCGGCGGCACCGAGACCGTCCACGATCTGACCGCCGCCTGCGCCCACTTCCTGCGCGAGGTGGCGCGCGGCCGGGACGGCCTGCTCAACGTCTTCGTCCCGCACGCCACCGCCGGTGTCGCCGTCATCGAGACCGGTTCCGGCAGCGACGACGACCTGCTCGCCGTGCTCCACGACCTCCTGCCGGCCGACGACCGCTGGCGGCACCGCCACGGCAGCCCCGGCCACGGCCGCGACCATGTGCTGCCCGCCCTGGTCCCGCCGCACGCGACGCTCCCGGTGGTCGGCGGCTCGCTGGAACTCGGCACCTGGCAGTCCGTGGTGCTGGTCGACACGAACAAGGACAACCCCTACCGCCAGGTACGGTTGAGCTTCCTGGGCTGAACGACGTGCTCCAGGCGTTTTCTGTCGTCGGCTCAGCGGACGTGCCGTTCAGCCGTCCGTGAGCAGGCGCTCACGCTCGGCCGCCACGATTTCCCGTGCCAGTTCGGCGTCCGTGATGTCGAACGCTTCCGGTGCGCTGTCGGCGGTTTCGGAGACGCGGGCAAAATCCGCGAAGAGTTGGTTCTTACGTGCCAGCATCTCAATGATGCGCTGGTCGACACTGTCTTCGGACAGCAGACGATGTACCTGTACTGTCTCCAACTGCCCCATCCTGTGGGAACGACCGATGGCTTGCCATTCGGTCGTCGGTTTGAGCTGCGGCTCGCAGATCACTACGACCGATGCCGACTGGATGTTCAGGCCGACGCCGCCTGCCACGATCTGCGCGACCAAGACAGCGCCATGGTGGGCTTGGGAGAACTCGTCAACCATGGCTTGTCGCTTCGCGGCGGGCACAGAGCCGGTGAGGGGCCCGAATACCTTTCCCGGAAGCACCGACGCCACTTCATCGAGGACGTCACGGAAGTATGAGAAGACCAGCACCTTGCGCTCGTTGTCCTCGGCCTCCTGAACTATGTCGATGAGGCGCTGCATCTTCTCGGACTTGGCTCCTGCGCGTAGTGCGGCCTGGCGCATGGCCATGAAATTTCCTTCGATGACAGCCGCTCTGTACAGCTGTTTGTCGGCGTTGGACATCGGCATCCACTCGTCGACCTCGAAGCGCTCCGGAAGTTCGGTGAGGACGTCTTCCTGGTTGCGCCGCAAGTAAGCGGGTGCCACCTGCTTTCGAAACTGACGAGGAGCGAGCTCCGAAGCACTGATCGTCAAGTCCGGGCGTAGGTAACCGACGAGATTTCGGAATTCCTCGATTCGGTTTTCCAGTGGGGTTCCGGTCAAAAGGATCGTTCGCTCAGAACGGTTGATCAAGGCCGTTGAGCGCCGAGTTCGCTGGGCCTCCGGGTTCTTGATGTAGTGCGCCTCATCGAACACCAGGCACGCAGGCTCGGCGCGGTGGGGGATCCTGCCTTCCAGCCAACCGAGGATGTCGTAGGTGGTGACCGCGACTCCACCGTTGCGGATCCAGGATTTCAGAGCGTCCTCGCGAGCCGGCCCGTGCATGCGGTACGCATGGAGACCGGACTTGGCTTGGACTTCACGCACCCAGTTGGTCACGACTGCGGCGGGGCACACAACGAGGAAATGAGAAGATCCCTTGGCTCGCAAGTGGGCGAGTACGGCGAGCGATTCGACCGTCTTCCCCAGTCCCATCTCGTCGCCGATGATGACCTTCCGTTGCACGATCGCGAATCGGGCACCGAATGACTGGTACCCGCGCAGTGAGGCCTTCAGATGGCTGGTGTCGAGTGTGAGTCCTCTGACCGCCTCGACGATTTCGGCCGGCAGGTCGCCGTGACTCTTCTCGGCGTCGTCGGCCAGGAATCCGAGCTCCGCGAGCATCGCGTAGTAGTCGGCAGGGCGGGCGATGAAATCCTCCCATGGGTCACCGCCCGCCGCGTCGTTCCCGCCGTTGAGCATCGATCCGCGACGGGCGACGGCCGCCAGTGCGGTGCGCAACTCGGCAACGGAGCGCTGTCGAGGGATGAGGACCACATGGGATGTCCTGGAACCGAGGCCCTGGAGGAGCGGTCGAACCATGTCGGCCGCGGCGAGATCGGCTGTCGCGCTGCGGATCGAGCGCGCTGCGTCCCAAGCACGCATCGCTGTGAGGAGTTTCGTGGTGGTGTGGGATCGATTCTTGATGTCGATCCGGACCGGCATTTCGTCCAGCGTGGTCTGCCAGATGGTCCTCGCGGCGCCGACCATCCGGTTGCCCGTCGTCTCGCCGACTCCAGGGAGAGATCGAATCCGTGATTTCTGGTCGAGGACTTGCTGCACGTTGCTGATTCCGGCATCGGTCAATGCTGTGATGCGCAGTTGGCCGCTCGTTGCCTCTTTGAGTCGCTCAACGGGCATGTTGGCGACCAATTTGCGCGCCTCGTCCTGTCGGACTGCATTGCCCGCGGAATTGACTGCCGTTCGGAATTGGTCCTCGCGCTGCAAGGCCTGATCGATCGCACTGAGTGCTGTTTTGGCGACGTCAAGTTCATGCCGTTGGAGGAGTTCCGCCCGCCCGCCGAGGCGTTGGGCGAGGCCGACAGTGTCATCGAGGATTGCCGAGATCGCGGGTGCGGGGACAGTCTTCTTGTCCCACGCTGTCAGGCTTTCCAATTCCGCGACGAGTTGGGCACTCGCGGCCCACCCGTGAAGGAAGGTCAGGTACGTTGCGGCTTGTGCTGCGTCGTCTTTGCGGCTCCTGCCCGACCATATCCGGCGGGCACCGAAGAGTGCGCGGACGGCAGTCAGCGCCTCGTCGACCTCTTGGGTCAATTGCGCGATGCCCTGCTGGGCGTTGGCCGTGAGCGTCGGAAGAGCACGACGCCGGACCATGGAGGTCACCAGATCGACATCGGACGGCGAGACCTGCAGGGCGCGCCACGCGGTGGTGGCCGGGGCGTTGAGAGGCGTCACACGGTCGAGAAGCTGCCTGGTGGCATCTTCCGCCGCCGCTTCGACGCGCTCACGCTCTTCGGTGATCCCCACCGCGAGCCTGCGCCACCCGCTGACTTCCTCCGCCACACGACGAAGGTGCTTACGTTCTTCTCGCTCCATTGCCCCCGCCGACTCGTCTGGCCTCTGCGAAGATTATCGATCCCGGTTGGCGAAGTCGACGGGACCGCGGAACCGCCGGAACGTCCGGGGGCGGTTCGCAGGCTGACGCCCAGGAGGTTCTGTACGTGTTGCTCGAGGAGCTCAAGCCTGGCCTGCGGGTGGACGGACTCGTGCCGGCGGAGGTCGTCACGATCATCGCCGCGCAGTGGCACGGTGCGAACGCCCTGGAGTTGACCTTCAAGACAGCCGCAGGTGGCCTTGACCAGCGGGTTGTCTTCCGGAAGGACGAGGATAAGCTGAGCGCAGCCCGCAACGGCAGCCGGGCGTTCGACGCGAACGCACGTGACTTCAAGCTGGTCGCCGAGGCCCAGCGGATCTCACTGGCAGGGCTGTTCGACTCGATGCTTGCCGTGGCGACCAGCGATGTTCAGCCCCTCCCGCATCAGATCCGCGCCGTGTACGACGAGCTTGTGCCCCGTACGCCGCTGCGCTTCCTGCTCGCGGATGATCCGGGCGCCGGCAAAACAGTCATGGCCGGGCTCTACATCAAGGAGCTCCTGCTGCGTGACGACGTCAAGCAATGTCTGATCGTGGCTCCGGGAAGCCTGGTCGATCAGTGGCAGGACGAGCTCTTCTTCAAGTTCGGCCTCCGTTTCGACCTGCTCACGAACCAGCTCATCGACGCCCAGATCAATGTCAACGTATTTGAGTCCTATCCACTTCTGATCGCGCGCATGGACCAGCTCTCTCGTAACGAGCATCTGAAGGCGCAGCTTCAGGAGTCGGAGTGGGACCTGATCGTCGTTGACGAGGCGCACCGCATGGGCGGTCATTACTTCGGTGGCAAGGTGGAGAAGACTAAACGGTTTCAGCTCGGCGAGATGCTCGGGGAGATCACACGCCACCTGCTCCTGATGACTGCGACCCCGCACTCCGGCAAGGAGGAGGACTTCCAACTCTTCCTTACCTTGCTGGACCGTGACCGGTTCGAGGGCAAGCAGAAGAGGAATGCCGACGTCAGTGGCGTCATGCGACGCATGATCAAGGAAGACCTGCTGACGTTCGAGGGCAAGAATCTCTTCCCCGAGCGCATCGCGCAGACTGTCCCCTACCAACTGACGGCACTCGAGTACGATCTTTACGAGGATGTGACCCACTACGTCCGGGAGGGCATGAACCGCGCCGATCGCATCGGCGGCAAGCGCAAAAATACCGTGGGTTTCGCACTGACCGTCCTGCAGCGACGCCTGGCTTCGAGCCCCGAGGCGATCTACAAGAGCCTCGTGCGGCGTACCGAACGCCTGGAGCGAAAAAAGCGCGAGATACTCAACGGAACCGTTCGTGAGCACACGGCCACCGTTGATTTCGCCGGCCTGGACAATGGCGACCTCAATGCCGAGGAGATCGAGGAGATCGAGGAGGAACTGCTCGATGCCGCGACGGCGGCGCAGACGGTTGATGAGCTCAACGTCGAGCTCGTTGAACTGAGGGCGCTGGTGAAGACGGCGCAGAAAGTCCGGGAATCAGGTACAGACCGAAAGTGGACCGAGCTGTCCGCTCTCCTCCGGGACCACGCGCTGTCGACAGATCCCCATGGCTGGCCCAGGAAGTTCATCATCTTCACGGAGCACCGTGACACCCTCCAATATCTGCGAGGAAAGATCGGCTCGCTCCTGGGAAATCCCGATGCCGTCCGAGCCATTCACGGCGGTGTACGCCGGGCCGAGCGGCGGAACATCACGGAGGAGTTCACCAAGAACCGTGACGTGCAGATTTTGGTGGCCACGGACGCAGCCGGCGAGGGACTCAACCTGCACGTCGCGCACCTGATGGTCAACTATGACCTGCCCTGGAACCCCAACCGTATCGAGCAGCGCTTCGGCCGCATCCATCGCATCGGCCAGGAGGAGGTCTGCCGCCTGTGGAACCTTGTAGCTGTCAATACTCGCGAGGGTGAGGTCTTTGCGCGTCTGCTGGAGAAGCTCGACCAAATGCGCGAGACGTACGGCGGCAAGGTTTTTGACGTACTGGGAGAGGCGTTCGCCGAAACCCCGCTGCGGGAGTTGCTTCTCAACGCCATCCAGTACGGTGAGCGGCCAGATGTAAAGAACAGGATGCGCGAAGTCATCGACAGTACCGTCGGAGACGGCCTCAGAGAGCTTCTCGGCGAGCGGGCACTCGCTTCCGAGCACATCTCGGATGCCGATCTGTGCGCCTTGCTCACTGAGATGGACGAAGCCCGCGCTCGACGTCTTGAGCCGCATCACATCGAATCGACCTTCAAGGACGCATTCACCCGGCTCGGCGGCCGGATCGTCAGACGTGAACAAGGCCGCTACGAGATCGTCAACGTACCCCAGCACATTCGCTCAGCCGGTAACGGGCCGATTGCCACGAAGTACGACCGTGTCACCTTCGACCTGGGCCACGTCCAGACTGACGGCCGCGCCCGGGCCGACCTGCTCGCCCCCGGCCACCCCCTGCACGACGCTGTCATGAACGAAACCATGCGGAACTTTGGGGGTGCCCTCAACCAAGGCACCGTCCTTGTCTCGGCTGCCCTCGAAGAACCGCATCTCCTTGTCGGGGTCGTCGAAGAGGTTGCGGACGGCACCGGTGAGTCGGTGGCCCGACGGTTCGCCTATGCCTATGTCGACAGCCACGGCACAGTGCACCCTGCTGGTCCCGCGCCCTATCTCGACTGCGTTGAGGCGCCCAAGGGCGCGGCGACGGACATCGCAGGCAGAATGCCCTGGCTCGCGGACGCAGAAGACAAGGCAACGAGTTGGATCATTGCCAACCAGTTGCCCGCATACCTCGCCGAGGTCCAGCCTCGTCGCCTGGCTGAGTTGATCAAGACTCGGGAACTGGTGACCAAGCGTTTGCTTTCGGAGAGCGAGCGGCTGCTCGTCGATGCCGCAGCGGCTTCTGAGAAGGAGCGGAAGGGCGAGAGGCCCAAGGAGTCCGCCGAGAGCCTGCGTCGAAAGGCTGACGAGCTCCACGTAAGGCTCAAGAAACGTCTCGCTCTGCTCGACAAGCAGCAGCTGATGTCCACGAAGCCACCACAGATCCTGACTGCGGCGCTTGTACTCAGCGCTTCCGATCTACGCTCGTGCGGGTGACCGCCGCCTTGGTGTGGGAGGTGCGCGAAGCGCGGCCTCGGCCGGGCTGATCGTCAATAGGTCGAGGATCCGCTCCCGCGCTCTACCTGTGGCCGGGCATGTTTCACCGCCGCGCTCAGGCACGCACTCCGTCGCACTCGATCCGCAGGTGGCGCGGCCCGCGCAGCACCGGGCTGGGCCGGTACGGCGGCGGGTCCTCGGCGAGGCGCGGGTTGTCCAGGCGGCGGATCATCGCGGTGAGCGCGATCTGTGTCTCCAGACGGGCCAGTGGCGCGCCGAAGCAGCTGTGGATGCCGCTGCCGAAGCCGAAGTGCTGGTTGTCGGTGCGGGCCGGGTCGAAGTGGTCGGGGTCGGCGAAGCGGCCCGGGTCCCGGTTGCCCGCGGCGAGGACGAGGATCAGCGGCGAGCCCTTGGGCACCGTGACGCCGGCGATCTCGATGTCGGTGAGCGGTGTGCGCTGCGGCAGCATGTGCACGGGCGGCTCGAAGCGCAGCAGCTCCTCCACCGCCGAGGGCATCAACTCCGGCTCCTGCCGAAGCCGTTCCATCGCCTCCGGGTAGCGCAGCAGCGTGAGCATCCCATTGGTGATGAGGTTGACGGTGGTCTCGTGTCCCGCGATGAACAGCAGCACCATGCTGCCGATCAGCTCCATCGGCGCCATCCGCCCGTCCGGGCCGTCGTCGTGGACCAGGCCGGACATCAGGTCCTCGGTGGGGCTGTCGCGGCGTTCCTCCAGCAGCCCCGCCATGTAGACGCCCATCTCCGTGATCGCCTCTTTGCGGGCCTGTTCGTCGTCCTCGCTGAAGGTGCTGCCGCGGGTGCGCACACCGGTGGAGGACACGATGCGGTCCGCCCAGGCGCGGAACCGGTGCTCGTCCTCGCGCGGGACGCCCAGCAGGCGGCAGATGACGCTGACCGGCAGCGGGTAGGCGAAGTCCTCGACGACGTCGATGCGGCCGTGCCCTTCAAGGGAGTTGATCAGTCCGTCGGTCACCCGCGCGATCTCGTCGTGCAGACCCGCGATGCGGTCAGGGGTGTGCGGCGGCCCGAAGGGGCGCATGGCCTGCCGGCGCACCCGGTCGTGGTCCGGCGGGTCCATCCGGATGAAGGACGGGGGCTGCCCCTCGGCCTGCGCGGCCTGCGGGTCGCCGGGCAGACGGTGGCTCAGGTCGGAACTGATGCGCGGGTCGTGCAGCAGCGCCTTGATCTCGCGGTACGTGCTGACCAGGTACGCGCCGTCGTCCTGGCGTACCACGGGGGTGCGGCGCAGCTCGGCGTAGAGCGGGTACGGGTCGCCGCGGTGGGCGAAGTCGTTGATCCGCTTCAGCATCGTCTCGTTGGTCATGCGCGGGCCTCCTGGACGGTCGGGGGGACGCGGACCACGCGGCGCTCGTCGGGCAGGTGCCCCGTGACCGCGACCGTGGGGCCGTGCGAGAGCTGGGACGGGTCGGGCACGTCGGCGGCCTGCACCACGACGTCCTCCGGCCGGTCGAAGGTGCCGGGGTCGGGCGGGAAGGGCGCGGCGGCCTCGATCAGCGTGCAGTAATAGTCCAGCCAGCGGCTCTGGTTGAAGGAGACCGCGGCGGTGAGGCGGCCCCGGTAGCCGTAGACGGCCACGAAGGAACGTTTTTCCATCGACCCCTGGACGATCGCGACCTCGTCGGAGAACGACGGCACCCCGACCGACTTGATGTTCACCCCGAACTGGCTGGACCAGAACGCGGGGACGGCCAGGTGCGGGCGGCGCCTGGGCCCGCAGCTGACCATGTTGTGCGCCGCCACCTCGGCCTGCGCCACCGCGTTGCCCCAGTGCTCCAGGGCCAGCAGCTGGTACTCGTAGAGCGGGTGGGGGGTGCGCGCCACATCGCCGGCCACGAACACGTCGTCGGTCACGACCCCGTTGATGTCGAACGCCCGGCAGCCCGCGTCGCTCGCCAGCCCCCGCGGCCCGGCGCCGAGGCCCGAGTCGTGCAGCCACTCGGTGTTGCGGACCGCGCCCAGCGCCACGACCGCCACGTCGCAGTCGAGGGTGGAGCCGTCCGACAGGCGCGCCGAGCGCAGCCGGCCGTCCTCGTCGCCCACCAGCTCGGTGACGGTGATCCCGCACCGCAGGTCGACGCCGTGCTCGCGCTGCAGGTCGGCGGCGACGGCGGCGATCACCCCGCCGAGCGCGCCGACCAGGGGCGCGGGGCCGCGTTCCGCGACCGTCACCTGGAGGCCGCGTTCCCGGCACACCGAGGCGATCTCCGAGCCGGTGAATCCGGCGCCGATCACCAGTACCCGGCGCGGCCCGGCGTCCAGGCGGGCCACGAGCTGCCGGGCGTCCTCCATGGTGCGCAGCGTGAACACCCCCTCCAGGGAGGCCTGCGCGGCGTCCGGCCAGGGCCTGGCGCGGACGCCCGTCGCGATCAGTACGCGGTCGTACTCCACATGGCTGCCGTCGCGCAGCAGCACCCGCCGTGCGGCCAGGTCCAGGCCGGTGGCCGGCACCCCGAGGCGCCAGTGGGCGTCCACCTCGCGCCGGGCGGGCAGCGCGGCGTGCTCGGGGGGCATGCGGCCGAGCAGCACGGCCTTGGACATCGGCGGACGGTCGTAGGGCCGTTCGGTCTCCTCGCCGATGATGGTCAGCGACCCGGTGAAGCCCTCGTCGCGCAGCACCTCGGCGGCCCGCAGCCCGGCGAGCGAGGCGCCGACGATCACGATGCGCTCGGGCGCCGTGAGCCAGTCCCCCCGCTGGTCCGCCCGCCTTTCCGTGCGCTGGTCAGTCATCGGAGCCCACCCCCGCGGCCACTCCGGCCGGACCTTCGACGAGGATCGCCTGAACGGGGCAGGCGGACGCGGCGCGGGACACCCGGTCGTACTCCTCGTCCGAGGCGCCGGCGTCGTAGAGCAGCGCCTCCTCGCCGTGGAGCTCGAACACGCCGGGCGCGAGGAACGCACACTGCGCGTACCCCTGGCACCGGTTGAGGTCGACGACAATCTTCACCGTTCCGCCTCCTCCTGCTGCGGGCCGTGGCGGGCGGGGACGGCGACGAGCGCGGTCCCCACACCACCAATAAGGCCGGGGGGCCACGCGCGCCATTCGAGCGGTGCCGCCGAAGTCCCCCTCAGCTCCGAGCCCGGGGAACCCTCCCCGGCCGTGCGCTCAGGAGGTCAGCCAGGCGTGCACGGCGCGCGCGTCGAAGGAGTGCTGTCCGCCGCGGACCAGCAGCCCCGCCGTCGCGAAGGCGGGGTCGTCCGCCTGGGACGGCAGGTACGGGACCGCGACGCACCGCATGCCCGCGCGGTGCGCCGCCTCCGCGCCCGGCGGGGCGTCCTCGACGACGACGCAGTCGGCCGGGTCGACCCCGAGGCGCGCCGCCGCCTCCAGGAAGACGTCGGGCTCCGGCTTGCCGCGCGGGACCTCCTCCGCCGACACGACGGTGGTCAGCACCGCACCCAGCCCGGTGCCGGCCAGGACCGCGGCGATCGCCTCCCGCGAGGACCCCGAGGCGACCGCCATCGGGTGCCCCTCGGAGTGCAGGAGGTCGACGAACGCGCGCATCCCGGGGAAGACATGGGTCGCCTCGCGCGCCAGCCGCAGATAGAGCCGGTTCTTCGCGTCCAGCAGTTCCTGGACGGAGGCGCTGAGCCCGTACTCGGCGCGCAGGGTCTCCAGCGTCTCGCGGGTGCCGATGCCGATGAAGCGCGCGTGCTGCTCCCAGGTGAAGTCGTCGACGCCGTGGCCGGCCAGCAGCCGGCGGCCGGCCTCGAAGTAGTTGGGCTCGCTGTCGACCAGCGTGCCGTCCAGGTCGAAGATCACCGCGGGGAGAGTCATGCCCTCCAGCATGCCAAGCCCGCGATCAGGGCGTACGAGTGGCCGCCGCCCTGCCGACCTCCTCCACCAGGGGGAGCATGCGCTGCGGCACCCGCTCCCGCAGCGCCACTTCGGTGCGGGTCCGCACGACGCCCGGCAACTGGATCAGCCGCTGGATGACGTCCTCCAGGTGCGCGGCGTCGCGTGCCACGACACGCGTCAGCAGGTCGCCGCCCCCGGTGATGGAAAAGGCCTCGATGATCTCGGGCACGGCGGCCAGCGCCTTCCCCGTGTCGTCCAGATGCCCCTGGGTCACCTCCAGGTGCACGAAAGCGAGCATGCGGTAGCCCAGGGCCTCGGGCGACAGGTGCGGCCGGTAGTCCGTGATCACCCCGTCCCGTTCCATCCGGTCCAGCCGGGCCTGCAGCGTCCCGCGCGCGATCCCCAGGATCCGCGCGCACTCGCGCACACTGGTCCGCGGCCGTTCCAGCAGCAGCACCAGGATGCGGGCGTCCAGCTCGTCGGCGGGCACGGGCCGGCTCAGAGCAGGGCGTCGAGCGTGATCGGGAGTCGGTTGAGGCGCTTTCCGGTGGCATGGTGCACGGCGTTGGCGATCGCGGCCGCGATGCCGACCAGGCCGACCTCGCCCACACCCTTGGTGCCGGTCGGGGTGCCGCGGTCCGGCTCGCCCACGAAGACCACGTCCAGGTCAGGGATGTCGGCGTTCACGGCCACCAGGTAGTCCGCGAAGGTGCCGTTGGCGATGCGCCCGGTGCGCGGGTCGGTGACGGTGTCCTCGAACAGCGCCATGCCGATACCGCCGACCGTGCCGCCGATGATCTGGCTCCTGGCCGTCTTCGCGTTCAGGATGCGGCCGCCGTCGATCGCGGACACCACCCGTGCGACCCGGACGAGGCCGAGGTCGGCGTCGACCCGGACCTCCACGAACTTCGCGCCGTAGGCGCCGGCCGGGGACATGCCGAGTTCCTCGGCGACGGGCGGGGTACTGCCCCCGGTCGCCGTGAGCTGGGGCAGGCCGTGACGGGCGAGGATGTCGACGTAGGACTCCCCGCGGTCCGGCCGGCCGGCGGGGAAGACCCGGCCGTCTCCGCACTCCACGTCGTCGGGGTTCACGCCCTTCAGGGGCGACTCGTCGTCCTCGCGCGCGAGTTCCGCGAACGAGCGCAGCAGCCGCCGGCAGGCGTCGTGCACCGCGTTGCCGAGCGCGCCGGTCAGCCCGGACCCGCCCGCCATCATCGAGTCGGGCATGTCGGAGTCGCCGAGGTCGAACCGGACCTTCTCCAGGGGCAGTCCCAGTTCCTCGGCGGACAGCTGGGCCATCACGGTGTACGTGCCGGTGCCGATGTCCGTTGCCGCGCTGCGCACAAAGGCGCTGCCGTCGCGGTGGACGGTCGCCTCGGCCATGCACGGCGTCGCGAAGTACGGGAACATCGCGCTGGCCATGCCGTAGCCGATGAGCCAGTTCCCCTCGCGCATGGAGCGCGGCTCGGGATTCCGCTCGGACCAGCCGAAGCGGCGCGCGCCTTCCTCGTAGCACTCCAGGATCGCCTTGCCGGTCCAGGGCAGCCCGTTGCGCGGGTCGACGTCGGTGTGGTTGCGCACCCGCAGTTCCACCGGGTCCATGCCCAAGGTGTACGCCAGTTCGTCGAGGGCGCATTCCAGGGCGAAGTTGCCCTGCGCCTCGGCAGGGGCGCGCATGGACGTCGGCACGGAGACGTTCATCCTGGCCTGCCGGTCCTGGGTGATCACATTGGGGCACCGGTAGGCGAAGGCGGTTCCGTGGGTGAAGGGCTCAAAGTCGTTGTCCTCCATGCTCAAGGAGGTAAGGCTGCGGTGGTCGAGGGCGGTCAGCACGCCGTCCCGCGTGGCGCCGAGGCTGAGCCACTGCACGCCGTGGGGGCGGTGCCCGACGGAGGTGAACATCTGCGGCCGCGTCAGGACCAGTTTGACCGGGCGCTTGAGCACCCGGGCGGCCATCGCGGTGAGGACGACGTGCGGCCACGCGCGCAGCCCGGCGCCGAAGCCGCCGCCGACGTAGGGCACCAGGACCCGTACCGAGCTCTCGGGAATGCCGAAGACCATGGCGAGCGTGGTGCGCACCATGGAGGGCCACTGGCTGGTGTCGTGCACGGTGAGCGTGTCGCCCTCCCACGCGGCCAGCGTGGCGAACAGCCCGAGCGGGTTGTTGGTGTTGTCCGGGGTGGTGTACGTGGCGCGCACGGTCACCTCGGCGCTCTCCAGGGCCGCGGCGGCGTCGCCGCGCGAGGTGTCCATCCCCCAGGGGTCGGTCACGTGCTCGGCACGCGGGTCCTGGAGGTCGAGCAGCGGCTCGGCCGTCTCGTAGTCGGCGCGGACCAGGCGCGCCGCCGCGGTGGCCTGCTCCGGGGTCTCGGCCACCACGAAGGCGATGTGCTGGCCCTGGTGGATGATCCGGTCGTTGCGCAGCGGCGCGGCCGGGGAGGGGCCGAGCGCCGTCACCGGTCCCGTCCCGACCTCGGGGGCGTTCTCGTGCGTGAGCACGCTGATCACGCCGGGGGCGGTCTCGGCCGCCTCGGTGTGCATGCGGACGATCCGCCCCGCGGCGATCGTGCTCTGCACCAGGGCGCCGTAGACCTGCCCCGGGACGCTGAAGTCCATCGGGTAGGGAGCGGTGCCGGTGACCTTGCGCGGACCGTCGACCCGGTTGATGCCCGTACCGACCAGGGGCCTGCTTTCGACGGTGCTCATGCCGACACTCCTGACACTGTCTGCAGTTCGCGCACAAGGGTGCGCCGGGCGAGCGGCACCTTGAACGCCGTGCCCGGGAGGGTCCACGCGTCGCCCATCGTCGCCTGGGCCGCGTCCATGAACGCGGCCGTCGTGGCGGGCGCGCCGGTCAGCACGTGCTCGGCCTCGTAGGCCCGCCAGGGCTTCGACCCCACTCCGCCGAGCCCGACGCGGGCCTGGCGGATCGTTCCGCCGTCGAGGACGAGCAGCACCGCGGCAGAGGTGAGGGCGAACTCGTACGACATCCGGTCGCGCACCTTGAGGTAGCCCGACAAGGCGGCCGGCGGCGGCAGCGGGATCTCGACCTCGGTGATCAGTTCGGCGTGCTCCAGCACGTTCTCGCGCTCGGGGCTCTCGTCGGCGGTGAAGTAGAACTCCGTCAGCGGCACACTGCGGCGGCCCGACGGCCCCTGGATGTGCACGACGGCGTCGAGCGCCACCAGGGCGACGGCGAGGTCCGAGGCGTGCAGCGCCACGCACCGCTCGCTCACCCCGAGCACGGCGTGCATGCGTGCCGCGCCCAGGACTGCCGCGCAACCCGAGCCCGGAGAGCGCTTGTTGCACTCGAAGACACCGGGATCGCGGAAGTAGCGGCAGCGTGTGCGCTGCAGCAGGTTGCCGCCGATGGTGGCCATGTTCCGCAACTGGACCGACGCGCCGAGCAGCAGCGCCTCGCGCACCACGGGCAGTCGTTCGGCCACCGTGGCGTCGGCGGCCAGCTCCTCCATGGTGGCCAGCGCCCCCACGTGCAGGGTCTCGCCGCGGCGCTCGATGCCGTGCAGCGGGAGCCGCGTGATGTCGATCAGCCGCGGCGGCTCCAGCACCCCGTCCTTCATCAGGTCGAGCTGTGTCGTGCCGCCCGCCAGGCAGGACGCCTCCGGGTCGTCCGCCAGCATCCGCACCGCTTCCTGGGTGGCCGTGGCCCGCACGTACTCAAAGATGCGCATCGCGACCTCCCTCGGACGCCGCCTCGCGTATCGCGGCGACGATGTTCGGATAGGCGCCGCAGCGGCACAGGTTGCCGCTCATGAACTCCCGGATCTCCTCGTCGGAGCCGGCCCGGCCCTCCGCCGTCAGCGCCACGGCGGACATGATCTGCCCGGGGGTGCAGAAGCCGCACTGGAAGCCGTCGTGCTCCATGAAAGCCCGCTGCACCGGATGCGCCCCCTCGCTGCCGGACAGGCCCTCGACGGTGGTGACGGCCCGGCCCTCCGCCTGGGCGGCCAGGGTCAGGCAGGCCAGCACCCTGTGGCCGTCCAGGTGCACCGTGCACGCACCGCAGGCGCCCTGGTCGCAGCCCTTCTTCGTGCCGACCAGCCCCAACCGGTCCCGCAGGGCGTCCAGCAGCGTCACCCGGGTGTCCAGGCGCAGGGTGTACGACCGGCCGTTCACGTCGAGCGTCACGACCCGCTCGATGATCGCGGGACGGTCGTCCACGTCCCGCTCGCTCGCCACGTCCCTCATCGCGTCCTCCTCCGGACGGGCCGGATACGACTGGAGCCCCTTCCGGGGCGGATCCGGTGCGTTGGTTCGTCAGGAGCCGTGAAAGGCGGGAACCAACCGTTAGGTGTCGGTATGCCCGCCTTTGGCACCAATATACGCCGTATGGGTGGTCCGGCATGGGCCACTGGTCCGGCGCCGGGACGACGGGCGTCCCGGGCGGCTGTGCCAATGGCCCAGGACATCGGGCGCCGGTTGAGCCAGGGGCCCGGGTGATGCTTGTCTGGAGCGGACGATGGCGTTGCGGGAGGCCGGTGTCCTGGTCCCCGCAGCGCCTTCGCCATGCACGGCACGGCACAGCACGGACAGAGCAGGGGGCGGGACGGCATCCGTGGTCAGGCACATCTTCCACGCACCGGACCCGGGGCGGGCCCGGCTGCGCGCCGCCACCCGCGCCGTCCTCGGCATCGGCGCCGGCGTCGCCTCGGTCGCCGCGGTGGGGCTGCCGCTGCCCGCCGTCGTCGCGGGCGGCCTCGCGGCGCTGCTCGCGCTGTTCGTCGTGGCGGACCCGGGACCGGCCCGCCAGGCCGTGACGACCGCGCTCCTGCCGGTCGTCGGCTTCCCGGTGCTGGCACTGGCCGTCTGCCTGCACGCCGCCCCCGGCGCCCGGGACGCGGCCTTCCTGGCCGTGGTCTTCGCCGGCGTCTACGCGCGCCGCTGGGGGCCGCGCGGCCACGCCCTGGGCGTCTTCGCCTTCATGATGTTCTTCGCCGCCCAGTTCCTGCGCGCCGGTCCCGGGCTGCTGCCGCAGCTCTGCGCGGCCGTGGGGCTCGGACTGGGCTGCGCCGCCGCCGTCCGCTTCGGCGTGTGGTGCTACGAGCGCGGCACCGCCCCCGCCCCGGTGCCCGTCCTGCCGCAGGAGCGCGGGCTGCGCCGTGCGACAACCCGGCAGGCCTTCCAGGCGCTGCTCGCCGCGGCGATCGCCGTGGCGGCCGGTCAGGCGCTGTCGCAGGACCGCTGGTACTGGGCGGTCGGCACCGCCTGGTGGATCTTCGTGAACACGGCGTCGCGCGGCGAGACGCTGGTCCGCGGCTTCCGCCGGGTGCTCGGCACCGTCGCGGGCATCGCAGGAGGCCTGGCGGTCGCGCTGCCCCTGCACGGGGCGCCCGCGCCGACCGCCGCGCTGGTCGCCGTGTGCGTCTTCGGGATCTTCTGGAGCGCCCCGGTCTCGTACAGCTGGATGATGTTCTTCGTCACCGTCATGGCGGGGCTGCTCTACGGACTGTTCGGCATCCTCCGTCCGGGGCTGCTCGCGCTCCGGCTGGGGGAGACCGCCGTCGGCGCGCTGGCCGCGGCCGTGGCGGTCCTGGCGGTGCTGCCCGTGACGACGCACGCGGCCACGGACGCGTGGATCCGGCGCGCGCTGCACGCCGTGCGCGACGTCACCGGCGAGGCCGCACGGCACCTGGCGGGCGGGTCGGCCTCCGGGGATCTCGCCCGTCACGTTGCCGAACTGGACGCGCTGCTCGTGCGGGTGCGGCTGTCCGTGGCACCGCTGGTGCACCCCCTGAGCCCCCTGCGGGCCCGCAAGGCGCGCGCCCGGGCCGTCCTCGCCCTCCTGGACGAGTGCGCCCGCCAGGCCGCCGGTCTCGCCGAGGCCGCCGCCGACCCGCGGGCCTGCCACGACGAACGCCTCACCGCCGCCTGCCGGCGCGTGGAGACCGCCCTGCGGCGGCTCCTGGCACCGCCGGCGCCCGAGCCCCCGCCCCCGGCCGTCTCCGGCGCCCGCGGCGGCCACCCGCACGCCGAGCGCGCCCTCGCCCATCTCCACGGCCTCGAAGCCGCCCTGACCGGTCTGGCCGTCCCGCTGGGCACCGGGCCGCGCACCACCGTCCCGGTCTGACCCGTCAGCCGCAGCCGCATCGACACGCACTGCTGTCGAAGCGTGACGCAAAGCAATCACCGGCGGCACGGCGCATAGACACCCGGCGCGGTTTTGGGTCGTATTCACCCCTGGAAGACCGGATGGATCGTTCCTTCCGCGCAGTAGACCGGTTCCATCTCGCGTCCGACACGCGGGCCGTCACGGGACACGGCCCGCGCGGAACCGTCTTGGGGGTACGTGGCGTGCTGAGGTTTCTGCGCCGTGCAGGAGGAACGAATCAGCGGACGTCGGCGGGGGCAGGCCGCGCCCCCGCCGACGTCCAGCACATACGGATGGAGGATCCGGAACCGGTGACGAGGTGCCCGGCCGGGCACCCCGCGCCGCAGGAGGAGCCGGCGGCGGGGGAGCGGCCGGCGGACGGCCGCGACCAGGCCGGCGACGCGGACCGGGAACCCGGCATACGGGCCCTGGCGGCGGACTTCGTGCGGCAGTTCCACACGGAGTTCCCCGCCGCGGGCGACCCGGGGCGCCGACTGGCCGCGGTCCTCGCCGAGATCGAGGCGACGGGCACGTACCGGCACACGCGCGAGGAACTCGTCTTTGGAGCCCGCGTCGCCTGGCGGAACAACACCCGCTGCATCGGCCGGCTGTACTGGAACTCCCTTCAGGTGCGCGACCGCCGGCACATCACCACCGCCGAGGGCGTCGCGCTGGAGTCCGTGGCCCATCTGCGGGCCGCCACCAACGAGGGCCGGATCCGCCCGGTCATCACCGTCTTCGCCCCGGACACCCCGGAGCGGCAGGGCCCGCGGATATGGAACGAGCAGCTGATCCGCTACGCGGGCCACCGCGCGCCGGACGGCACCGTGGTCGGCGACCCGGTCAACACCGGTATCACCGAGGCGGCCGTGCGCCTCGGCTGGTCGGGCGGTGCCGGTACGCCCTTCGACGTACTGCCGCTCATCGTCCAGGGGGCGGGCGGCGGGCAGCCGCGCTGCTTCCGGTTGCCCGACGAGGCCGTGCTCGAGGTCCCGATCGTGCACCCGGAGTTCGACTGGCTCGCGGAGTGGGGCCTGCGCTGGCACGCCGTCCCGGCGATCTCCTGCATGTGCCTGGAGATCGGCGGGGTCTGCTACCCCGCCGCCCCCTTCAACGGGTGGTACATGGGCACCGAGATCGGCGCCCGCAACTTCGCCGACACCGACCGCTACGACCTCCTCCCGCGCGTCGCCGAGGCACTCGGCCTGGACACGGCCAAGGACCGGACGCTCTGGCGCGACCGCGCCCTGGTCGAGCTCAACCGGGCCGTGCTGCACTCCTTCGACCAGGTGGGCGCCACCGTCACCGACCACCACACCGAGTCCCGCCGCTTCCTCGCCCACATCGACCGCGAGGAGCGCAGGGGCCGTACCGTGCCCGCCGACTGGTCGTGGATCGTGCCGCCCATGTCGGGCTCCGCGACCGGGGTGTTCCACCGCTACTACGAGACCGGGGAGCGGACCCCGGCGTACGTGCACCATCCGCAGGCGCTCGCCCTCGCCCGCGGCGAAACGATGGTGTGACGGGGGCAGCGGGAGCGGATTCCGGCCACTGCGTTACTCTCAGCCGCCGTACGTACAACCAGTGGAAGAGGTACGGCAGTGGCCGGGCACGTTTACATCGGGTCGTTCACCTCGGCGGGCGGCAAAGGGCTGACCACCGCGGCCGTCGACCCCGACTCGGGGGCGCTGACGGCGCTGCACGCCGACGCCGCGGTGGACGACCCGTCCTTCCTCGTCCTCTCGGAGGACCGCACGCGCCTCTACGCGGTGTCGGAGCAGCAGGAGAACGGCGGCGCCGCCGCGTTCTCGCTGAGCGACCCCGCGCGCCCCGAACTCCTCGGCGCGGTCGTGCCGGTGGGAGGCGGCTCCCCGACCCACCTGTGCCTGCACCAGGGACACCTGCTGACCGCCAACTACGGCACCGGCACCATCAGCGTGCTGCCCGTCGACGGCGAGGGGAAGCCGGGCGCCACCCGGCACGTGATGGAGCACGAGGGCGACGGCCCCGACCCGGACCGGCAGACCGGCCCGCACGCCCACATGGTGCTGCCGGACCCGGCGGGCCGCTGGGTGCTCACCGTGGACCTCGGCACCGACTCGGTGCGTGTGTGCGAACTCGACGCCGCCACCGGCGAGCTGGAGATCGAGCGGGAGATGGGCCTGCGGTCCGGCAGCGGCCCGCGCCACCTGACGTTCCACCCGCGCGGCGACCGCGCGTACATCATGAACGAGCTGGCCTCGGTCGTCACCGTCTGCCACTGGGACGCCGAAGTGGGACGGCTGAAGCCGGTCGCCGAGGTGTCCGTGCTGCCCGAGGGCGCCACGGGCCCCAACTACCCGTCCGAGCTGGTCGTCTCGCCCGACGGGCGGTTCGCCTGGGTCGCCAACCGGGGCCACAACAGCATCGCCGTGCTCTCCGTCGACGCCGACGGCGACACGCTCGAACTGCTGGAGACCGTGGACTGCGGCGGCGACTGGCCCCGCCACCTGACCCTCGACCCGTCGGGCACCAGGCTGTACGCCGCCAACGAGCGCTCCGGCGACGTCAGCTGGTTCGACGTGGACCCCGCGACCGGCACGCCCGAGCTCGCCGGCTCGCTGACCGTTCCGGCCGCCTCCTGCGTCGTGTTCGGCTGACGTCCGGGCCCACCGCACCACGAACAACGGCGTGGTGGGGGGGGCCCCCGGGGGGGGGGGGGGGGGCCCCCCCCCCCCGGGGGGGGGGGGGGGGGGGGGGGGGGGGGGGGGCCCCCCCCACCACGCCGTCGTCGTACGGGCGGGCGGCCCGTCAGGGCATGGGCGCACCCTCCGGCGACTGGGGGATGCCCAGGGCCGTCGTGTACTTGGCCACCACGAGCTTGCCGATCGCCGGGTAGGGGCCGAGGGCGTCGGCGGCCGAGCAGCCGGCCTCCTTGCCCGCGTCGTGCAGCACCTCGGGGGCGACCTCCGGGCCGACCACGTACGGGGCCAGGGCCAGCGTCAGCGAACCGGAGGAACGCAGCTGGTCGGCGGCCTCGGCGATGGAGCCCTCGATGTCCAGCGCGGCGGGCAGCACCGGCACGGCGAGCCGCGCGGCCAGCAGCAGACCGGTCACGCCGGCCGCCTGGACCGCCTCCTCGCCGCCCACGGTGGCCAGGATGATGCCGTCGGCCGCCGTGGCGACCGTGAACAGCCGGGCGCGGTCGGCACGCGCCAGACCGGCCTCCGACAGCCGCACGTGCAGCGCCTCGGCGAGCAGCGGGTGCGGACCCAGCACATCGGTGACCTCGGCCGCGGAGCGGCTGTCCATCACGGCCTGCCGCAACCGGCGCATGACCGACGCCTCGGGCCCGGCCAGCAGCGGCACCACGATCGCCGCGGGGGACTCCTCGCCGCGCTCGGCGGCCGCCTGGGTCAGCACGGACTCCAGCGAGGGGTACTCGTCGCCGTCACCGTCGACATAGCCGACGCGGGGGTCGAGACCGGCCAGCTCGATACGCGCGATGCTGACGATCTCCTCCGCCAGGCTGCGTATCGCGGGGGAAGGCGTACCGGGCACGGCAAGGACCAGCGCGGGCGCGCCCTCGGGCGTGGTCAGCGTTTCCGGTCGCCGGTGGCGCCCGGGCTGGCGGGGGCGCGGCATTCGAACGGGCAGGCCGGGTGCGGGGCCTTCGGCAGTGCTCATGGCGAGGCATGCTAGTGCCTTTGCGCGCGCTGTTGTTCGGGCGGGTCCTTCCCAGGGGTTACCTGTCCGGTTCTGTCCGGATACGGTGCCGGGTCCGGCAGGGCCCGGCACCGTGTCGCGGGGGCCGGTCAGCCCAGTCCGCGCGAGTCCTGCTTCAGGGCCGTGTCGACGGTGAGCGCCGAGGCGACGACCATGCTGAGCAGCGGATCCGCCAGCGGACGGTGGATCTGCAGCACGTAGTTGTCGGCCGTGGTGAACATCGTCTTCGCCAGGCCCTCCCACGTCTTGGTGATACGGGCCACCTCGGTGCCGGCGTGGTCGACGATCGCGAAGTTCCAGGCCCGCCAGTTCTCCGCCTTGATGGCGCCGATCTTCTGGCCGTTCACCTCGAACGCGAAGTTGATCTTGCCGATCGCGTTCTGCTGGACGATCTCACCGAGCGTCGTGCCGTCCGGGCGCTGTACGACGACCTTCGACTTGATGAACTTCGCGGGACGGGTGAGCAGCAGCTGCGGCTGCCCGTGCGCATCGCGGACCTCCAGGCGGACCGACAGGAACTGGTCGACGCTGGAGACGAAGCGCAGCACCTTGCGGGCGGTGCTCTGGCCGACCTGGATCACCGAGCCCAGTTGGGCGCCGTTCTGGTCGAACACGCTGTACTCGTTGTTCAGCTCGATGAGCTTGGCCTTCTGGTTGACCACGAGGACCGGCTCGCTGAACAGCGTGCCGCCGCCCTGCGCCCCGGGGGCGAGGCCCGCCTGCTGCTGCACCTGCCGCTGGATGCGCGAGGGGTCGTGGCCGCCGTCCACGCCCAGCTCCCAGGGGTTCTCCTTGGTGGGGGCCGGGGGCTGCTGGCCCGCGTGGGTGTGCTCCGTCCACTGGGACCCGTCCCAGTAGCGCAGCAGATTCTGAGTGCCGTGCGGGTCCGCGTACCAGCCCGCCGGGGTGTTCGATTGCGTCGTCACCCGGGCAGGGTAACGGCTGCCACCGACACCGCCGTTGCCGGTGCGCCGCACCGGGCCGCTCGCGGCCGGGCGGCGCGGGCACACTGGGCGGATGTTCGCCGAATCGCTGGTGCCGGTGTCGGACGACCCGGTCGTGGAACTGTTCGTGGCGCAGAGCGCCCGCTGCGCCGAGCGGCCGTTGCTGGTGGTCCACGGAGGCCCCGACTGGGACCACAGCTACCTGCGGGAACCCCTCGCCCGGCTCGCCGGTCACCGCCGGATCGTCCTGCCGGACCTGCGCGGCTGCGGGCGTTCCACCCGCGGACTGGCGGACGGCGCGTACACCCCCGCGGTGGCCACCACCGACCTCGTGCGTCTTCTGGACGCGCTGGGGATCGAGCGGGCGGACGTCCTCGGCTTCTCGTACGGAGGGCTGATCGCCCAGCGGCTCGCACTGGCCGCGCCGGAACGCGTCCGACGCCTGGTGGTCGCGTCCAGCAGCGTCCTGCCCGTGCCCGAGGACGCGTTCGACGGCTGGCGCGAACGCACCGAGCGCATGGCGGCCGAGGCAGAGGTGTGGTCCGACCCGTCGCTGTCGGGTCCTGAACTCACCCGGGCAGCGGCTCTGGCCGCCGCGCCGGCGAACGTCTGGCGCCCGGACGCCCTGCCCGGCTACCTCGACGTCCTCGCGGGCGTCCGGTTCTCCGGGGAGTGGATGCGGCCCTGGCAGGCCGGCACGCTGCCCGGCCCCCGCCTTCCGGACGCGCCCCGGCGCCTCGCGGACTCCGGCATTCCGCTCCTCCTGCTGCACGGGCGGCAGGACATGACCTTCCCCGTCGGTCTCGTGGCGCCCACGCTCGAACTGATCCCGGGCGCACGGGCCTCGGTCGTCGAGGAAGCGGGCCACATGGCCCACATCGACCAACCCCGCGCCTGGCTGGAGGCCTTGGAGGCGTTTCTCTCCGGTCCCTCCGCGGACTGAGAGGCGCCGAGCGGCGCGGGGTGACCGGGATCCTGACGGTGCGAAACCCGTGGGCCGTACACACAAGGCCACAGCCAGGGTTCATTGCTTGATGGTGAAGACGTCATGTGCGCTCTTCACAGGATCTCTCTAATCGGATCCGCACCCATGATCGAAACGGGTGCGGCGGAGGCGTGCCTCCGTGTCCCTTCCGATCCGAGGTTTCCATGAAATTGATGGTCGTGAACCATCGGCGGGCAAGGCCACTGCTCGTGGTGCTCGCCACGGCGACCGCGCTGGCGGCCGCACCTGCCGTGGCGTACGCGGACAGCAGCCGGCCCGCGCCCGTCACCGGCGGCATCCCCCTGGTCAACACCTCAGAGAAGATCGGCCCGGGCATCGGCCTCCAGCACGTCAAGGCCGTCGACCAGAAGGGCTGGTACGACGCCCAGTTCCTCACCGTCGACCTGTCCAACAGCTCGGTCGGCACGGACCTGCTGAGCTCCGGACCGGTCGCGTCCGGCGGGCCGCTCAGCGACGCCGTCAACAAGGCGGGTGCCGTCGCGGGCGTGAACGGCGACTTCTTCGACATCGGCAACTCCAACGCGGCGCTCGGCGGCGAGGTCCAGAACGGGCAGCTCGTCAAGACCGCCGACATCTCCGGCGGCCGCAAGCACGTCGGCGTCAGCAAGGACGGCATCGCCCAGCTCGTGGACCTCACGGTCAACACGACGGCGAAGTTCGCGGACGCGGACCACAAGGTCCTGTCGATCAACGCCGCGAACGGCGGCGGCATCCCTGCCGACGGCATGGTCGCGTTCACGCCCGCGTGGGGCACCTACAGCCGCAACAACGGCCTGACGGGCGTGGCGAACGACCAGATCGCCGAGGCCCTGGTCACCAACGGCTCGGTCGTGTCGGTCACCCCGAGCGGTCCGGCCGGTTCCGGGGCGATCCCGGACGGCAGCTTCGTGCTCGTCGGCCGCGGCGCCGCGGCGACCGCGATCCGCGCGCTCCAGCCCGGCGACCCGGCGACCCTCAGCTACGCGCTCGCCGACAACGCCGCAAAGACCATGCAGTTCGCGATCGGCCACGGCGGCACCATCGTCGCCGGCGGCCAGGTCGTCAAGGGCCTCGACACCTCGATTGCCCCGCGCACCGCGCTCGGTTTCAAGGACGGCGGCAAGACCCTCGTCCTCGCCACCTGGGACGGCCCGGGCGGCACCGGCAAGGGCGGCGTCGGCATCGACAAGGAAGCGCGCGACCTCGCCGCGATGGGCGTGGAGACGGCGGTCAACCTCGACGGCGGCGGCTCGTCCACCATGGTCGCCCGCGGTCTCGGCGACGACTCCGCGACCGTCCGCAACGTCCCGTCCGACGGCCACGAGCGCAACGACCCCAATGGTGTCGGCGTGTTCGTGACGAAGGGCGACGGCAAGCTGCGCCAGCTGCTCGTCAAGCCCGCGCCCGGCCAGACCGCGGCCGACGGTGAGGTGAAGGTCTTCCCCGGCCTGCACCGCACGCTCACCGCGGTCGGCGTCGACAACCACCAGACGCCGGTGACGGTCGACCCGTCGTCCGTGCAGTGGTCGGCACGTGAGGCGTCCGTCGACGGCGCCACTCTCACCGCGCCCCAGGCGCACGGCCCGGTCACCGTTGACGCGAAGTCGGGCAGTGTGACGGGGCACGGGACGGTCTCCGTCCTCGGCCCGCTGGCGAGCGTGGAGCCCTCCTCGCAGCTGCTGTCGATCGCCTCCGCCACTCCCAGCGACGCGACGTCCGTCTCCGTGACGGGTCGTGACGTGGAGGGCTACACGGCCCCGATCGCCCCGCAGGACCTCTCGCTCGACTACGACCACGATGTCGTGGACATCAAGGCCGTGGACGGCAAGCTGCGGATCACTCCGCTGGCCAACGCCAGCACGATCCTGAAGATCTCGGTCGCCGGCCAGACGGCGCAGCTGCCGATCACGATCGGTGTGCAGACGAAGACGGTCTACGACTTCGACGACGACGTGCTGGCCCGCTGGCGCAACAACAGCACCGCGGCCACGACGTTCTCGAAGGCCCCCGAGGGTCTGCGGATCGACTTCAACGCCATGCGCAACGTGGGCATCAGCACCACGACGCGCGTCGCCGTGCCGGGTCAGCCGCTGCGTCTGCGGGTGCGGATCAAGTCCAGCATCAGCGTGCCGAGCGGTCTGACCTACGTCGCGTACACGGACTCGTCGGGCAAGAGCGTCGGTGTCTACGGCACGGGTCTGACCGCGAGTGACAACTGGCAGTACGCGAACTTCGATGTTCCGGCCGGTACGAAGTTCCCGATCTCCATCTCGAGCTTCCAGGGCATCAACACCAGCGTGGCGCAGCAGAAGGCGGGCTCGTTCGTCCTGGACCGGATCGAGGCGGACGTCCCGACCTCGATGGATCTGCCGGCGCAGCCGGACCTGAAGCCGGACCCGCTGGTCTCGGACGACGGTTCGCTCCTCAAGGGCAGCAGCACCTGGCAGTTCGCGACCCTGTCCGATGTGCAGTTCACCGCCGACAGCCCGGCGCTGACGCAGGTGGCCACCGCCGCGATCCACAAGATCCGCGCGACCCACCCGGACCTGCTGGTCCTCAACGGCGACATCACCGACCGCGGTCTGGCGCAGGACCTCAAGCTGGCCCACCAGGTCCTCACCGACGCCGGCTGCGACCTGATCCCGGTCGGCCAGGAGCCCGCCGCGGACAGCACCCCGGAC